>NZ_BMQM01000012.1 GCF_014648115.1 Deinococcus seoulensis | reverse complement strand
CACCCGACTCATCCTTCTTGAGCGTCCTGGGCGCAGGGTCACTCTCGTGAACCGGCGGTGTCCCCGAGCACCTGTGGCGCGTTCAAGCGAACGCCCCACCGAAGGACTCCTGACCGCGTCCCACTGGGGGGCTGCAGACAGGCCCTAAAAGGTACCCGCCGCGCCGCACTCTGTCAAGGTGTGGCACGGCCCTCTGCGCGCGCTCCTTGCGGCGGACTCGCTCTGAGCGTTGCAGTTGTTCAGGATTCCACGGTCCCTGGTGAGCGGGCGGACCTGTAAGCCTGCGCCATAGAGCGAATGGTACGGATTCCATTTGTTTCGCTCGGATCAAACGGGCTTTGCAGCCTATTCAATCGGAGTCCGTATCATGTGCCGCCCCGCCGCACCTGTCCGGCCCGGACTCACCTGGCATTGCTGCTCAGTCCAGTTCCACGGTCAGGGCAGGACCACGGCGCGCAGGTCGTTGAGGTTGTGGCCGGTCAGGCCGGTGTGCAGCACGTCCCCGAGTGCCTGGAAGAAGGTGTGGGCGTCGTGGCGGGTCAGGTGGCGCAGCGGGTCGAGGCCCAGGTGCGCGGCGCGGCTGAGGCTGTCGGGCGTGAGGAACGCGCCGGTGCCGGGGCTGCTGCCGTCGCGGCCGTCACTCCCGGCGGACAGGGCGTGCACGCCGGGCAGTCCGGCGCGGGCGAGTTCGGTCAGGAGGGCCAGCGCGAATTCCTGGTTGCGGCCTCCGCGTCCGGCGTCCGGGCCGAGCGTGACGGTCGCCTCGCCTCCGGAGAGCAGCACCACGGGTGGCGTGAACGGCGTGCCGTGCCGCTGGACGCTGCGGATGATCTGCGCGTGGAAGGCGGCCAGGGCGCGGGCCTCGCCGGTGAAGGTGTCGCCCAGGATCACGGTCTTCACGCCCTGGTCGCGCAGGTACCGGGCGGCAGCGTCCAGCAGGGTGCGGTTGCTGCCGATCACCTGCTGCGAAGCGCGTGGCAGGTGGGCGGGCGTGTCGGGCGCGCCGGACGTGAGGTGCGCGCGGGCCTCCGGTGCGCTCAGGTGATAGCGGTCCAGGACGCGCAGGGCGTCCGCGTGGGTGGTCGGGTCGGGCGTGGTGGGGCCGCTGGCGATCATGCCAGGCGGGTCGCCAACCACGTCTGAGAGCAGCAGGGTGCGGACGCGGGCGGCGGTGGCCTGCGCGAGGCGGCCACCCTTGACGGCCGACAGGTGCTTGCGGACGGTGTTGATCTCGTGGATGTCCGCCCCGGAGCGCAGCAGGGCGTCCGTGAGGGCCTGCTTGTGCGCCAGGGTCACGCCGTCCGGGGCGCACAGCAGGGCGCTGCCTCCGCCGGAGATCAGGACCAGCGCCGCCTGGTCGGCTCGCAGGGCGCGCATGCGGGTCAGGGCGGCGTGACCGGCGCGGACGCTGGCGTCGTCGGGGAGGGGATGCCCGGCGTGGATCACCTCGACCTGTGCGGGCCAGGGTTGTGGGTCCGGGGGGCCGTGTGGCGTGACGATCAGGGTCGGTGTGTCCGGGTAGGCGTTCAGGGCGGCGCGGGCCATGGGGACGCTGGCCTTCCCGACCGAGAGGATCAGGTCCGGGGCGGGTTCGCGCGCGGTGGGGGCGGTCAGGTGCGGGGCCAGCAGGTGGCCGGGCGACGCGGCGTGCAGGGCGTGCCGGAACGCGCCTTCCAGTAGAGCGCGGGGGTCGTGCAGGGCGGCCGGGAAGCGGGTCACGCGCGGGCCATATGCGGCTGGGTCACGCGCGGCTGGGTCATATGCGGCCGGGTCACAGGCGGCTCAGGGCCTGCACGACTGGCAGGCGGCCCGCGGTGCGCGCGGGAATCAGGGCGGACAGCACGCCCAGACTGACGCTGACGGCCAGGGCGGTCAGGGCCAGCGGGACGGTCAGGGCGGCGCCGTCGAATCCGGCCAGGGCGCGGGTGTAGGCGTTCACGGCGGCGTTCCCGGCCAGTCCGGCGAGCAGGCCGGTCAAGCCGGCCAGCGCGGACAGCAGCAGCCCCTCGGTCAGGACCAGCGCGCGGATCAGGGCGGGGCGCGCGCCGATGGCCCGCAGCGTCCCGAATTCCCGCACGCGTTCGAACACGCTCATGCTGACGGTGTTCGCCACGGCCAGCCCGCCCACGATCAGCGCCACGAGGGACAGCCCGAAGCGGGCGGCGTCCGTGACGCGCAGCGCGCGGTCCACGACGGCCAGCACGTCGCCGCGCGTCTGCGCTTCCAGTTTCAGTTGCGCGGAGAGGGTCTGCGCGGCGCTCCTGGCGCGGGCCGGGTCGCGCAGGGTGACGGCGATCAGCGACACCCGCCCCGGCGTGCGGGCGGCACGTTGCAGCGTGCCGATGGGCAGGAAGGTGAAGGTGTCGTTCAGGGCGTGCCCGCCGCCCAGAATGCCGATCACGCGCACCGGGGTTCCCAGCACGTCCACGCGGCCGCCCACGCCCACCCCGGCGTTGCGGGCGGCGCTGGCGCCCAGCACGGCCACCGCGCGGTTCTCGTCGGCGGCGGTCAGGGCGCGGCCCTGCGTGACCGTCAGGCCCTGGAACAGTGCCCCGATGCCCTGCGCGGCGGGCAGGCCGTAGTACACAGCGCTCTGGGCGGGATCCAGCGCCTGCTTCAGGACCGTCACGACCGGCGTGACCTGCGTGGCGCCCAGCGGCGCGGCGGCCGCCCGCACCTGCGAGGCGAGCGCGGCGTCCAGGTTCGCGGGGGGCAGCAGGCCGCTCCCGGCGCCGTTGAGGGTGAGTTGAATGTCCGGGCCGACGCTGCGGAACTGCCCGGTGAACACCTGACGCACGCCCTCGCCCAGCGACAGGAACAGCACCATGCCGGCCACGGCGACACTCAGGCCCAGCGTGGTCAGGAGGGTGCGGGCCGGGCGGCGGGTCAGGCCGCGCCACGCCAGGGTCAGCAGGTCACCGGGGTTCACGCCCCGCAGGGTAGAGCCTGCGCGTGAGGGAATGACGGTGCGGGCGGGGGCGGATGGGGGCGGGGGCGCTATGCTCGGCGGCGTGATACGGACTGCCGTCTGGTTCGCTGACAATCCGGAACTTCACCGGATTGCCAGCTCCACGTCCGGCAGCCCGCTTCCTCTCCCACTCGCATCCGCTCGGATTGAATGGTCTTTGCAGCCCATTCAATCGGAGTCCGTATGAAACGACCTCCCGCGCCCGCTGCGGCCCGCCTGGGTGTGGGCCTGCTGGCCGCGCTGGGCGGCGCGGCGCTCTCGGCCCGCCTGACCGGCCCGCGCAGTCCGGTCACGGCCATAGTGCTGCACGCGGGCCTGATGCGCTGGTCGGTGGACGCCCTGCCCGCCACGCAGCCGGAGCTGAGTGGGGCGTGGTTCCGGGTGCGTCCGGGGGAGGCGGCGCTGTACCGCCGCGCCGGCGTGTACGGGTACATGCGCCTGCTGCGGCGGCTCGGGTGGGAGCGGCTGCGGCGCGAGTCGGTGGGATTCACGGGCCGCGCCGCGCTGACCCGCCTGGAACGCGCGGGCCGCGAGGCGGAGACCAATCACCTGCTGATCGGCAGCCTGGGCCTGCTGGTGGCCGCGCTGGCCGCGCGCCGCCGCGCCTGGACGGTCGCGCTGTGGCACCTGCTGCTCACGGTGGTCCTGCACGCCTACCCGGTCATGTTGCAGCGCACCCTGCGCGCCCGCCTGACCCGGCCACCAAGCGGCTGAACCGGGCGGCAGGCAGGAAGCAGGCTCAGGTGGATTCAGGCTGGGCAGTTCTGGGGGGCGCGGTGCTCTCGCGGTCGATCAGGTACGCGGGGAACAGCACCTGTTCGGTGACGGCCTCGCCGCCGACCTTGCGCAGCAGCAGTTCGCTGGCCGTGACGCTCATCTCGCGCAGCGGCAGGTCCACGCTGGTCAGGCGCGGGATGGTCCACTCGGCGATCTGGGCGGTGGTGACGCCCACGACCGAGCAGTCGTCGGGCACGCGGCGGCCCTGCGAGTACAGGGCGCGCAGCACGCCCACCTGGGTGTGCCCGGACGCGACGATGCCCGTGACCCGCGGCGCGCGGGCGGTCAGGCGCAACGCGGCGCGGTGGCCGTCTTCGATGTTCAGCACGGCCGGTTCGAGTTCCACGTGCAGGTCGTGTTCCTGCCGGGCGCGCCGGTAGCCGCGCAGGGTGGCGTACCAGTTTTCCTTGCGCTGGGGCTGGTCGTCGTCGGTGGCGCCGTGCGGGACGATGAAGCCCAGGTGGCGGTGCCCGAGCCGCGCGAGGTGGTCGAAGGCGAGGTAGAAGGCCTGTTCGAAGTCGAAGTCCACGGTGGTCAGGCCGGTCATGTCGCCGGTCTGGCCGATCAGCACGAACGGGTGCGGCGCGTGGCGCAGCGCCTCGATGCGCGGGTCGTGGTGGGCGGTTTCGATCAGGATGACGCCGTCGACGTGCTGGGCGCGCAGCAGGCCGAGGATCTGGTCGGGTGCCTGGTTCAGGTAGATGCCGAGGGTGTGGTCGGCGGCGCTGGCGGTGGCGGCGGTGGCGGTCAGGATTTCCATCATGGCGGCGTCGCTGGCGGGCAGTTCCGGCGCGATCAGGCCGAGCGAGTACGAGCGGTGTTCGCGCAGGCGCTGGGCGACGGCGCTGGCCGAGTAGTTCAGGGCCTGCACGGCGTCCAGGACCCGCTGGCGGACTTCCGGGGAGATGCTGCGTTTGCCGTTCAGGGCGTAGTGGACGGTGCTGGCTGAGACGCCGGCGTGCGCGGCGACATCCTTGATCGTGGGCATGTGGGCCTCTCTGGTGGGCTTCACCATAGCGGAGAGGGCGAGGGAGTGTCGCGGGGCGGGTGGGTGGGTGGACAGCTGCATTGACAATCGAATCGTTTCGATTGTACGGTACTCGCACAGCAACCCTTTTCCAGAACCCCGGCCCGCCGTGCCCGTGGACGCCCCTGCGCGTTCCCACACGGCCCGCCGCCGCCCTGCCCGACCGACCGACCCGGAGGCGTCATGCACAGTTCAGGACTCAGCCCGTCCCGCCCCAAGAGCGCCG
This sequence comes from Deinococcus seoulensis, assembly GCF_014648115.1. Taxonomy (NCBI): domain Bacteria; kingdom Thermotogati; phylum Deinococcota; class Deinococci; order Deinococcales; family Deinococcaceae; genus Deinococcus; species Deinococcus seoulensis. The sequence goes on along the minus strand of NZ_BMQM01000012.1, from coordinate 116,656 downwards.
CGCCCAGACGCCGCTCCCGCCTCCTCAGGCGCCTGCACGAGCAGCGGTACCTGCTGGGCATGTCGCTGCCGTTCGTGGCGCTGGTGTTCGTGTTCAACTACGTGCCCATCTGGGGCTGGCTGATGGCCTTCCAGCGCTACCGGCCCGGCCGGCCCTTCTGGGAGCAGCAGTGGGTGGGCCTGAAGAACTTCACGGACCTCTTTCAGGACGAGACCTTCTACCTCGCGCTGAAGAACACCCTCGGCATGAGTCTGCTGGGACTGCTGCTGGGCTTCACCCTGCCGATCATCTTCGCGCTGCTGCTGAACGAACTGCGCGCCGGGCTGTTCAAACGCACCGTGCAGACCGTGTCGTACCTGCCGCACTTCGTGTCGTGGGTGGTCGTCGCCGGACTCGTGTACAGGATGCTCAGCACGGACGGCGGCCCCATCAATCAGTTGATCACCACGTTCGGCGGGCAGCCCGTGCAGTTCATGGCGCGCAGCGAGTACTTCTGGGGCGTGGTGGTGCTCTCGGACCTCTGGAAGGAGATCGGGTGGAACACCATCATCTACCTCGCGGTCATGACCGCCATCGAACCCGCGCTGTACGAGGCCGCGCGCGTCGACGGCGCCGGACGCTGGCAGCTGATGCGGCACGTCACGCTGCCCGGCATCAGCCGCGTGGTGATCATCCTGTTCGTCCTGAGCATCGGGCACCTGACCGCCATCGGCTTCGAGAAACAACTGCTGCTGAGTAACGCGGTCGTGAAGGACAGCGCGCTGGTCCTCGACCTGTACGCCCTGCAGAACGGCATCGGCATGAACAAGTTCAGTTTCGGCACGGCCATCGGCGTCGTGAACTCCCTGGTCGGGCTGGCGCTGCTGTTCGGCGCGAACGCCTTCTTCCGCCGCAAGACCGGCGACAGCATCATCTAGGAGCGCCATGACCCACCTGCCCCCCAGCCGGCGCGCGCGCCTCTCGACCTTCGACGTCGTGAACAGCCTCCTGATGGTCACCGTGCTGATCGTGACCCTGTACCCCTTCCTGAACGTGCTGGCCGTCGCCCTGAACGACTCGCAGGACACCGTGCGCGGCGGGATCACCATCTACCCGCGCCAGCCGACCCTGGAGAACTTCCGCGCGATCTTCGCGTACGGGAACATCCCGCAGGCGTTCCTCATCTCGGTGGCGCGCACGGTGATCGGCACCGCCCTGAGCCTCGGCGCGTGCGCGATGGTCGCGTACGTCCTGAGCCGCCGGGACTTCCTGGGACGCGGGCTGCTCTCGCGCTTCCTGGCGATCACGCTGTACGTCAGCGGCGGCCTGATCCCCGGCTTCCTGCTGATCCGCGACCTGCACCTGATGAACTCCTTCTGGGTGTACATCCTGCCCACCCTGATCAACGCCTTCAACATCTTCATGATCCGCTCGTACATGGACGAACTGCCCGTCGAGCTTCAGGAGAGTGCCCGCATCGACGGCGCGAACGACCTCGTGATCTTCCTGCGGATCGTGCTGCCGCTGTGTACGCCGGTCCTCGCGACGGTCGCGCTGTTCATCGCGGTCGGGCAGTGGAACTCCTGGTTCGACACGTACCTGTACAACAGCGGCAACCCGCAACTGAGCACCCTGCAGTTCGAACTGATGAAGATCCTGCAATCCACGCAGTCCGGCGCGGACGCCATGCGCTCGGACCAGCTGCGCACCCAGCAGATCACGCCCGACTCCATCAAGATGGCGATCACCGTCATCACGATCATCCCGATCCTGCTCGTGTACCCCTTCCTGCAACGCTACTTCGTGGCCGGCATGACCCTCGGCGCCGTGAAGGGCTAGCGCTCCCAGAACCCGTCCTGTCGAGGAATCACCCATTTGCCGCAGAGCGTCGCCAACGGCGCCCCTGCACCCCCTCATTCCTGCCCCGCACGCCCCCTGGAGGCCCCATGAACCGTACCCGCACCGTGTCCGCCCCGGCCCTGACCGGCCTCGCCCTGCTCACGCTGGCCCTGACGGCCACCGGCCCCGTCGCCGCGCAGGGCGCCGCCCCGAAACCCGTGACGTTCAGCGCGTTCTTCGCCGACCCGAACGCCAACTGGAACGGCATGCAGGACGAGATCGGCCGGGTGATCACCGCGAAGACCGGCGTGACCCTGAAAGCCGAGTTCGCGGTCGGCAGCCCGGACGAGAAGATCAACCTGATCGCCGCGAGCGGCCAGTACCCGGACCTGATCTCACCCAAGGGCGCGGGCGGCGTGCTGGTGGACGCCGGGGCGATGCTGGACCTGACGGACCTGATTAACCGGTACGCGCCGAACATCAAACGCATCATGGGCAAGGAATTCGACCGGATGCGCTTCTCGAACAGGGACCGCGGCATCTACTTCATTCCCACCAACGACCCCATCGGGCAGACGTACTTCGACACGGACGCCTGGTTCAAACTGCAACTCGGGGCGCTGAAGGAACAGAAGTACCCGCAGGTCAGGACCCTGAAAGACTACGAGAAGGTCATCGCCACGTACGTGAAGGCGCACCCGAAAACCCCGGACGGACGGCCCACCATCGGCCTGAGCCTGCTCGCCGACGACTGGCGCTTCCTGATCAGCGTGACCAACCCGGCCTTCTGGGCGACGGGCGGCAGCGACGACGGCGAGTGGTACATCGACCCGAAGACGTACAAGGCGACCCTGCACTTCTTCCGGCCCGAGGAACGCGAGTACTTCCGCTGGCTGAACCACATGAACGACATCGGCCTGCTGGACCCCGAGAGTTTCACGCAGAAGTACGACCAGTACCTCGCCAAGATCGCCTCGGGCCGCGTGGTCGGCCTGATCGACGCCGGGTGGCAGATCGGGGACGCCGTGAACGCCCTGAAAGCCGCCGGGAAGACCGAGCAGATGTACGGCCGTTTCGGCGTGACCACGAAGCCCGGCATCCGGCCCGCGTACAACCAGCCGACCGGGTTCGTGGGCGGGTGGGGCATCGGCATCACGAAAGCCTGCAAGGACCCGGTCGCGGCCATCAAGTTCCTCGATTACCTCGCCAGTCCCGAGGGGCAGGTGCTGAAGAACTGGGGGATCAAGGGCAAGCACTACACCGTGCAGGGGGGCAAGCGCGTGATTCCGGCCGCCGTCCTGAAGCAGAAGAACACCAACCCCGCCGCGTTCCAGCGGACCACCGGCATCGGGAACTACAACATCTCCGTGCGGTACGGCGACGGCGTGAAAGACCAGAGCGGCAACTACTACACGACCACCTACCCCGAGCAGATCATCGACGCGTACACGCCCGCCGAGAAGGCCGCCCTGAAGGCGTACAAGGCCCGGCTGTGGAACGACCTGCTGCCCAAGGCCAGCTCCTTCCAGCCCAAGGCGTGGGGCGCGGCGTGGTCCATCCAGGTGCCGCAGGACAACCCCCTGAACGAGTTCTTCAACAAGGAGCAGGACATCACCCGCCGCGCCATCCCGAAGATGATCCTCGGGAAACCCGCCGACTTCGACCGGGCGTACGACGCGTTCCTGGCCGAACTGGACAGCAAACTCGGCAAGTACGCCGTCATGGAGACCGAACTGATCAAGGACCGCCTGAAACTCTGGGGCGTCATCAAGTAGGCCCCGGCGCCCGTCTCCCCTCTTCGCCGCTTTACCGGCGCACACGCTCCCTCTCCGAACGCCCGCCGCGAGGTGTCCTTGACGCTGCATTACGAACAACCCGCCGACGACTGGACCCGCGCGCTGCCGCTCGGGAACGGGCACCTGGGCGCCATGGTGTGGGGCGGCGCCCGCACTGAACGCATCGACCTGAACGAGGGCACCCTCTGGAGCGGCGACGGCCGCGCGTCCGCACCTGCGCCGCCACCGGGCGCGCTGGCGCAGGTGCGTGACCTGCTGGCGCGGGGGCGCTGGCATGACGCGCAGACCCTGATGGAGGCGCACTTCACGGGACATCCCCCGGAGGCGTTCCAGCCGCTCGGGACGCTGAGGGTCGGGCGGCTGGACGCACCGGAGGGACCGGCGGGGGCCGGGTACCGCCGGTCGCTGTCGCTGAGGGACGCCCTGCACACGGTCACGCGCCCCGGTGAGCAGCGCGAGTGCTTCGTGAGTCACCCGGACCGCGTGCTGGCGCTGCGCTGGCAGGCGGACCGGGAGGCGGTGTGGCGCGTGGCGCTGTCCACGCCGCATCCGGGCGCGGTGACGCAGAACGGGACGGCGACCGGAATCCGTCTGACCGGGCGCGGCCCGCTGACCGTGCATCCGCAGCCCGCGTACACGCCGGGCCGGGGCGTGGGCTTTCACGTCTCGCTGCGGGTGGTGGAGGGTGAGGTCACGGCGGACCGGGGCGGGCTGCGCGTGCGGGGGCACGCGCTGACGCTGCTGCTGAGCGCCTCGACGTCGTTCCGGGCGTGGAACCTTCCGCCCGACGATCCGGACGCCGGGGCGCGCTGCGAGGCGTGGCTGGACGCCGCGCAGGCTCTCGGGTACGCGGCGCTGCGGGGGCGGCACGCGGCGGACGTCTCGGCACTCATGGACCGCGTGACGCTGGACCTCGGCCCGGACCGGCACGCGGCGCAGCCCACCGACCGGCGCCTCGCGGCCGTGCGGGCCGGGGGCGACGATCCCGGCCTGCACGCCCTGCACGTGCAGTACGGGCGCTACCTGCTGCTGAGCGCCTCGCGTCCGGGCGGGCAGCCCGCGAACCTGCAGGGCCTCTGGAACCCGCACGTGCAGCCGCCGTGGTGCAGCGACTACACGCTGAACATCAATGCGCCCATGAATTACTGGCCGGCGGAGGTCGCGGCCCTGCCGGAGTGCGCCGCGCCGCTGCACGCCCTGATGGCGGACCTCGCCGCCAGTGGCGAGCGGGTCGCGCGGGACTGGTACGGCGCGCGCGGCTGGGCGGCGCACCACAACACCGACCTGTGGCGCATGGCGACCCCCACGGACGGGTCGGCCGCCTGGGCGTGCTGGCCGCTGGGCGGCGCGTGGCTGGCCCTGCACGCCTGGGACGCGTACCGCTTCCGGCCCGAGCGGGCGCAGCTGGAGCGCGCCTGGACGCTGCTGGAAGGCTCGGCGCGGTTCCTGCTCGACTGGCTGGTCACGGGACCAGACGGCGCGCCCGGCACGGCGCCCTCGACCAGTCCGGAGAACACCTTCCTGGACGAATCGGGGCGGGTGTGCGCGGTGGGCGCCTCGTCCAGTCTGGACCTGGACCTGATCCGCGAGGTGTGCGGCGCCGCGCGCAGTGCCGCCCGCACGCTCGGCGTGACGGACCCGGACCTCCTGGCCCGCCTGGACGGGGTTCTGGCGCGCCTGCCGCGCCCGCAGCCGGGCCGACTCGGGGCGCGGCGCGAGTGGGCGCACGACCCGCCGCCCGCCGAGCCGGGGCACCGGCACCTGTCTCACCTGTTCGCGCTGTTCCCCGGCACGCTGATTCCAGAGGACGACCACGCGGGCCGCGCCGCCTGCCGGGCCGCGCTGGACGACCGCCTGGCGCACGGCAGCGGGCACACCGGCTGGAGCGCCGCGTGGATCGCCGCCCTCTGCGCCCGGCTGGGCGACGGCGCGGGCCTGCACGCGGCCCTGACGCGGGTGCTGACGCAGTCCACGCACGACAGTCTGCTCGGCGACCACCCGCCGTTCCAGATCGACACGAACTTCGGCGCGGCCGCCGCGCTGCTGGAGGGCCTGCTGCACAGCCACCTGGGAAACAGCCACCTGCCCGACAACCTGAACGGTCCGGACGCCGCGTGCCTGCGCCTCCTCCCGGCCCTGCCCGCCGCGTGGCCGGACGGGTCGGTGCGCGGCCTGCGGGCCCGCGGCGGCCTGCGCGTGGACCTCGCCTGGGCGGCCGGGGCGCTCACGCGGGTGACGCTGCGCCGCGAGTCCGGCGATCCCGCCCGACCGGTCCGGGTGCACAGCCGCGACACCACCGTGCAGGTCACGGTGCCCATGACGGGCGACGTGACGCTCGGTCCCACCCTCTCGCCTCTGTGCGCCCCTGGGCGCGGCCTGACCCTGGAGATTCCATGACCGACCTTCCCTTCAGCAAGATTCCCTACGGCGGTGACTGGAACCCCGAGCAGTGGGCGCGGCCCGTCTGGGACGAGGACGTGCAGTTGTTCGAGCAGGCGGGCATCGACCTGCTGAGCGTGAACATCTTCGCGTGGACGGCCCTGCAACCCACCGAGGACACCTACGATTTCGCGCGGCTGGACGAGGTGCTGGCGCTGCTGGAATCGCGCGGGATGCGCGCGTGCCTGGGCACGAGTACCGCTGCCGTGCCCGCGTGGCTGGCGACCCGGTACCCGGACGTGATGCGGGTGGACGAGCAGGGCCGCCGTCACCGCTTCGGCGGGCGGCACAACGCCTGCCCGAACAGCCCGGCGTACCGGCGCCTCGCCCCGGCGCTGGCGGGTCAGCTCGCGCGGCGCTACGCGGGGCGGGACGTGGCAGCGCTGTGGCACGTGTCGAACGAGTTCGGCGGCGCGTGCTACTGCCCGAACTGCGAGGCGGCCTTCCGGGTGTGGCTGCGCGGGCGCTACGGCACGCTGGACGCACTGAACCACGCGTGGAACGCAGCGTTCTGGAGTCAGACGATCACGGCGTGGGACGAGATCGTCGTCCCGAACGAACTGAGCGTGCAGGGCGGCGAGCGCGTCACGGCCGTGCAGGGCCTGACCCTGGACTACCAGCGCTTCATGTCGGACGCGCTGCTGGGCGCCTACCGCCTGGAGGCCGATGCGATCCGCGCGGAGATTCCGGACGCGGTGATCACCACGAACCTGATGGGCACGTACCGCCCGCTGGACTACCGCGCGTGGGCGCCGCACCTGGACGTGATCGCGTGGGATTCGTACCCGAGCCCGCAGGACTCCCCGGCGGCGATTGCCCTGCGGCACACGCTGATGCGGTCCCTGAAGGGCGGGGAGCCGTTCCTGCTGATGGAGCAGACGCCCAGCCAGCAGAACTGGCAGGCGTATAACGCCCTGAAGCGGCCCGGCGTGATGCGGCTGCAGTCGTGGCAGGCGGTGGCGCACGGCGCGGACGCGGTGATGTTCTTCCAGATGCGCCGCTCGGTCGGTGCGTGCGAGAAGTTCCACGGGGCGGTCATGGAGCACCACGGCCGCACGGACACCCGCGTGTTCCGCGAGGTGGCGCAACTCGGGGCGGAGCTCAGGGCCCTGGGGAACGTGACGCTGGGCGCGCGGACCCCGGCGCGGGTGGCGGTGTGGTTCGACTGGCCCGCGTGGTGGGCGGTCGAGAACTCCAGCGGCCCGTCGGCGGCGCTGCACTACCTGCGGGAGGTCACGGCGCTGTTCGAGGCGTTCCACGCGCAGGGGTACGCGGTGGATCTGGTCGGGCCGGACAGTGACCTGGGCGGGTACGGCGTGCTGGCCTCCACCCTGCTGTACCTGCTGCCGGAGGGCGCGGCGCAGAAACTGACGGCGTTCGTGGAGAGCGGCGGCGTGTTCCTGGCGGGCCTGATGACCGGCGTGGCCGACGGGTCCGACCGGGTGTTCCCCGGCGGGCCGCCGGGACCGCTGCGTGACCTGCTGGGCGTGTGGGTGGAGGAGGTGGACGCCCTGCCGCCCGGCGAGACGAACGAGGTGGTGATGCAGCGGGGGCTGAGCGGCACGTTCGGCTGCACGCTGCTGTTCGAGCAGCTGCGCGTCGAGACGGCCGAGGTGCTCGGCACGTACGGGCGGGACTTCTATGCGGGCGCGCCGGTCCTGACGCGCCGCCGGGCCGGGCGGGGGCAGGCCTGGAAGCTGGGCAGCAGCCTGGACCCGGCGGGCCTGCGCGTCCTGACCCGCGCGCTGTGCGACGAGGCGGGCGTGGCGCCCCTGGTGCCGGACCTGCCGGACGGCGTGGAGGTCACGCGCCGCGACGGGCCGGGCGGGCGCTTCCTGTTCCTGCTGAACCACGCGCCCGAGGAGCGGCGGGTGGAGGTGCCGGGCGTGACGGGCACCGACCTGCTGAGCGGCGAGGCCGTGGACGCGGCCCTGACGCTGCCCCCCCACGGCGTGCGCCTGATCCGCGAGGGGGCCGGGGTATGAAGTTCACGGACGGGAACTGGCTGACCCTGCCCGGCGTGAAGGTCGCGCACCCGGCCGAGGCCTTCGACGCGCGGCGCAGCGGCGACACGCTGGAGCTGTTCGCCCCGACCCGCCCGGTCCGGCACCGGGGCGACACGCTGGAGGGGCCGATGCTGACCGTGCGGCTCTCATCGCCGCTGCCGGGCGTGATCCGGGTGCGCGTCACGCACTTCGAGGGCGGCCCGGACGCCGGACCCCACTTCGCGCTGGACGGGCAGGACGCGCCGGTGCAGATCGAGATCGACGACACGCTCGCCTCCCTCACGAGCGGGCCGCTGCGCGCCGAGGTGACGCGCTTCCCGTGGAGCCTGCGTTTCCTGCACGGCGGCGAGCCGCTGACCCGCTCGGCCGGGCGCGGGATGGGCTACGTCCGCCGGGACGACGGGCGGACCTTCATGCACGAGGGCCTGACACTGGACGTGGGCGAACTCGTGTACGGCCTCGGCGAGCGCTTCACGGCGTTCGTGAAGAACGGGCAGACGGTGGACATCTGGAACCGTGACGGCGGCACCGGCAGCGACCAGGCGTACAAGAATGTGCCGTTCTACCTGAGCAGCAAAGGGTACGGCGTGTTCGTGAACGATCCGGGCGCCGTGTCGTTCGAGGTCGCCACCGAGCGGGTGTCGCGCGTGCAGTTCAGCGTGCCGGGCGAGGCGCTCGAGTACCTCGTGATCGCCGGTCCCACCCCGGCCGAGGTGCTGGAACGCTACACGCGCCTGACGGGCCGCCCGGCGCTGCCGCCCGCGTGGAGTTTCGGGCTGTGGCTCAGCACGTCCTTTACTACCGATTACGACGAGGCGACCGTCACGTCCTTCCTGGACGGCATGGCGCAGCGGGACATCCCGCTGTCGGTGTTCCACTTCGACTGCTTCTGGATGCGGGCCTTCCAGTGGTGCGACTTCCAGTGGGACCCGGCCGTGTTCCCCGACCCCGAGGGCATGCTCGCGCGGCTGCGCGGGCGGGGACTGAAAGTCAGCGTGTGGATCAACCCGTACGTCGCGCAGAAATCCCCGCTGTTCGCCGAGGCCGCCCGCGAGGGCTACCTGCTGCGCCGAGGGGACGGCGGCGTGTGGCAGGGCGACCTGTGGCAACCCGGCATGGGCATCGTGGATTTCACGAACCCCGCGGCCGCCGACTGGTTCGCGGGGCACATCCGGCGCCTGGCGCGGCAGGGCGTGGACGCCATCAAGACCGACTTCGGCGAACGCATCCCGCACGAGGGCGTCACGTGGCATGACGGCAGCGACCCCGAGCGGATGCACAACCACTACGCGCAGCAGTACAACGCCTGCGTGTTCCGCGCACTGGAGGCCGAACGACCCGGCGAGGCCACGCTGTTCGCCCGCAGCGCCACCGCCGGGGGGCAGGCGTTCCCGGTGCACTGGGGCGGCGACTGCGACTCGACCTTCGAGAGCATGGCCGAGAGCCTGCGCGGCGGCCTGTCCCTGGGCCTCAGCGGGTTCGGCTTCTGGAGTCACGACATCGGCGGCTTCGAGGGCGCCCCACCGCCCGCCCTGTACAAACGCTGGGTGGCATTCGGACTGCTGTCGTCGCACAGCCGCCTGCACGCCAGCACCACGTACCGCGTGCCGTGGCTGATCGACGGGGAGAGCGTGGACGTCCTGCGCTTCTTCACGCGCCTGAAACTGTCGCTGATGCCTTACCTGTGGGCGCAGGCCATCACGGCGCACCGCCGGGGCCTGCCGGTGATGCGCGCCATGCTGCTGGAATTCCCCGACGACCCCGCCTGCGTGGCGCTCGACCGCCAGTACCTGCTGGGCGAGTCCCTGCTCGTCGCGCCGATATTCCGCGAGGACGGCCGCGTGCAGGTGTACCTCCCCGCCGGGACCTGGACGCACCTGCTGACCGGCGAGGTCGCGCACGGCCCCGCGTGGCGCACCGAGACGCACGGCGTGATGTCGGCGCCGCTGTACGTGCGGCCCGGCACGCTGCTCGCCACGGGCGAGGAACAGGAACGGCCTGACTTCGACCACGGCGACCGGCCCCTGCTGACGCTGTACGCACTCCCCGACGGCAGCGCGGCCACGGCCACCCTCTACCGGCCGGACGGCAGCGAGGACTTCACGGTCACGGTGCGGCGGGACGGCGGAACGCTGCACCTGACCCGCACCGGCACGGATCGGCCCTACCGCTTCCGGCTGGCCGGACAGGACACCGTGCACAACGTACAGACGGACGCGGCGGCCCTCCCAGCCGGATGAGCAGAGCGCTGCTCATAACGTTATGAGCAGCGTCGGCGCAGCGTACCCGACCTCGCCTGATGAGGCCAGGCGGGTCATGACGACCCCGCCACTGGCAGCAGCGTTTCGAGCAGGTCGGCGGCCAGCATGCTTCGCAGTGATACGGATTCCGTTTGTTTCGTTAACAGATCGGAACACCACCGACCTGTTAACTCCACGTCCGGAACCCGCTTCGACTCCTACCCGCTCTGCTGCGCAGCTCTACGAGTCCGCTCGGACCCAGCGGCTTTATAAGCCATTCAATCGGAGTCCGTATGAAATGTGTGGCCCCAGGCAGGGAACCGGACGGAGACGAATGAACCGGACGCGGCACGCTCAGCGGGTTCAGCCCCGGCTGTCAGTGCCTTTGATTCCGTGATGAAGAGCGTGGAGCCGGGAGGAGGGCACTCCCGGCTGCGGGTCATCTGGATGAGTAGACCGCTCTGATCAGGGCCATGGCGCGCGGATCACCGATCAGGTCGGTGCCCATCTGGTTCATCGTGTACGCCATGCCGATGCCCGCTTCAGGATCACCGGATGCGAACGAACCGCCCCAGCCCGAGTGACCGAACGCACTCTGGTTCGGTCCGTACACACCGCTGCTGTTGAGCAGGAATCCGCTGGCCCAGCTGGCCTCTGCGCCAAGTACCGCGTCAACGCCACGGAACTGTTCTGTCGTCGCCGCTCTGACGGTGGCAGGCGATACGAGGTGCGTTCCGTCGATCTGGCCGTCGCTGGCAAGGGCGCCGTACAGTCGGGCGAGACCGCGGGCCGTCGCGAACCCGTTGGCCGACGGGATTTCCGCTGCCTGCCAGGCTGGATCGTTCGGGGCGAGCGGGTCGATCAGTGGATTGGCCAGCGCGGCGATCTGAGCTGGGGTGAGATCGCCTATGAGACTGGACGAGTTGAGTGTCAGCGGCGCGAGCATGGTGGCGGCGCCCGCCGCGCGGGAACGCGGCAGTCCGATATGAATGTCGAGGCTGCCCAGTTCGTCGCGTACGAATTCGCGAAGGCGGCGCCCGTCAATCCGGCGGAACAGTTCCGAGGCCATGAACCCGACTGTCACGGCGTGGTACCCCGCCTGCGTGCCCGGCTCCCAGAACGGTTCGGCCGCCGCCAGTCGCGCCGCCGCCTGCTCGGAGTCGTAGAAGTCCTCGATCTGGGCGGGATCGCGGAACCCGCTGAGTCCCGCCTGGTGTGACAGCAGCATGGCGACGGTGACGTCCTGCTTGCCTGCCGCCGCAAATTCAGGCCAGTACCGTGCCACGGGCGCCGAATAATCTATGCGCCCGCGGTCGGCGAGCATGGCAAAGCAGGCGGCGGTCACGCCCTTTGTCGTTGACCAGACGTTGACCAGCGTGTCGTCCGCCCAGGGTCGGCTGCTGGATGGATCGGCCACGCCGCCGTGCAGGTCGACGACCAGTTCGCCGTTGAGAACGACGGCAAAGGCGGCGCCGATGTCACCTCGCTCAGCAAAATTCTCGATGAAAACTTCACGGACCTGTTCGAACCCAGGGGCGGTGGTGCCTGAAACGTTGACCATAGCTGTTCACTCCATTGCGTGAGATTTGAGGACCGGCCCTGTCTCAGGACTGGGTGACCCGTGACTGACTGGGCGATCCATGACTGGGCGACCCGTATTCACGGGGTTCAGTCAGGGCCAGAACCGGAGCAGAGGCTACTCCGCTGGCCGTTGACTGTGGAAGGTTGTGTGCCAGCGCAGCGTAACAGACATCCCGGCGGCACACCGCTTCTTTCAGGCAGGTTGCCTGCACATTCAGTGCGGCGTGTTGTCGGGGCCGGGCAGTTGCGCGGCTCCCAGCAGGGCGGCGTGCTCGAAATGCCGGCTCTGCCGCGCCTGCGTGCCGGGCGGCAGCCGTGACTGCAGGGCCGTCCCGAACTGCCCGAACGCCCGGCTGATGTTGCCGCCCAGCACCACCCGCTGTGGCCCGAACGCCTGCACCCAGGGCGATAGCGCGTCCCCGAGCGTCTGCCCGAACGCTGTCCAGACCGGACTGGACTGATCGGCGGGCAGCGCGGCCAGCTGCCGGGCGTCCAGCGTGATGCCCAGGTGGTCGTGGGCGAGGCGGGTCAGGGCGGCGCCGCTCACGGCGTCCTCGACGGTGGCGCCGCGGAACGGGGTGTTCCACAGTTCCCCGCCGGGCGGCACGCCGGGGCCACCGGTCTGAACCTGTCCGGCGCGGATGAAGCCCGAGCCGATGCCGGTGCCGAGCGTGACGCCGATGGTGTCGAGCTGCTCGCCCGCGCCGGCCCACCATTCCCCGAGGGCGAACAGGTCCGCGTCGTTCCCGAACAGGATGGGGGTGTCCTGAAGCGGCGTGCCGCACAGCCGGGCCGAGAGGGCGGCGCGGGCGTCCCGGCCGTACAGCGCCCGGAACTTGTGGGTCATGCCGGACACGCCGCGCGCCGCGTCGAAGGGGCCGGGGACGGCCAGTCCGAGGTGCGTGACGGTGACGGCCTCACCGGCCCCGGCGAGGGCAGCGAGGGCCGCTTCGGCCCAGCCGCCGATCAGGGTGTCGTGCGGGGCGTCATGGGACAGGTCCAGCCGGATGGGGGCAGCGATCACGGCGCGGCCGCGCAGGTCGACGGGCGCGGCTGTCACGTGACTCCCGCCGATGTCGAGGGCGACGGCGACCGCGCGGCGGAGAACAGGCCGGGATGCGGATGGGTGGGACTGGGGTTCGGACGGGTGCGTCATGCTGGACCTCTGCTGGGCGGGAACGGGCGAGGGACGGGACCGGCGGCAGCGGCGGGGGTCAGGACGACCGCGTGGCAGCCGCACACATCGTTGCCTGTCACCTGCCCTGTGGTGCACAGTCCGGCCGGTCTGGGCTTCGTTTGACCGGGACTGACAGTAGTCCTTCTGTTCACGTCCCCGGCCGGGCTGTATGACTGGCGCCCACGGGTTGCTGTGATATCACCACCTGCATGTCCGTCTCCTGTCTGTCGGGTTTCTGTTCGGGGTGCCGTTCATGCCCGCCCCGGTAACGCTCTCCGAGATTGCGGCGCGGTGTGGCGTGTCCGCCATGACCGTCTCGAATGTCCTGAACAACCGTGGCAAGGTGTCCCAGGCGACCCGTGAGCAGGTCCTGACGGTCGCGCGGCAGATGGGATACGTGCCGAATGTCCTGGCGCGCGGCCTCAAGAGTGGGCGGACGCAGGTGCTGGGTCTGGTCCTCCCGGCGCTGGATCCGGTGTCGGTGGAGATCGCTCAGGGTGTGCAGGCGGCGCTCAGTGAGGCGAGGTACGACATGCTGCTGTACACCACGTCTGCCGATGCCGGGAGGGAACGGGAGCGGGTCACGGCGCTCAGTCAGGGGCTGTCGGACGGGTTGCTGATCGCCATGCCACGCGCGGCGGCGGCGGACGTTCAGATTTTCGAGCGCAGCCGGGTGCCGGTGGTGCTGATCAACTACAACGGGCCGGATACGCGGTTGCCGACCGTGCTGGCGGATAATTTCGTGCCGGCGCGGCAGGCGACCGAGTACCTGCTGGGGCTCGGGCACCGCCGCATTGGATTCATTACCGGTGACGCCGGGTCAGGGCAGAGCCATGAGCGGCTGCGTGGGTACCGCGCGGCGCTGGAGCACGCCGGGCTGGCAGTGGACGAGCACCTCGTGCGGACGGGTGATTTCACGCAGGTGCGGGGGTTCGCGGCGGCGGCCGAGTTGCTGGCCCTGCCGGAGCGGCCGACGGCGATCTTCGCGGCCAATGATTTCTCGGCGGTCGGTGCGATGGAAGCCGCGAGGCACCTGGGTCTGCGGATCCCGGAGGACGTCTCGGTCGTGGGCTTCGACGACATTCCCCTGGCGAGTCAGGTGTTCCCGCCGCTGACCACTGTCCGGCATCCGTTCCGGGCGCTGGGTGAGGGCGCGGCGCAGCTGCTGCTGAGCATTCTGGATGGGAAAGCGGTGCCGGCGGGACCTGTGAATCTGGCCAGTGAGCTGGTCGTGCGGGGGTCGACAGCCGCGCGGACCTGATCGTCCGGGTGCACTCCGGAACCGGCCGCGCTCCTGCACGCATGGACCGGCCGTGTGGGAAGGCGGTGACGGCGTGGCGTTCCTGCTGGGGGGGCGCTGGGTTGGGGGGATGGCATTGACATCACCTGACCGCTCCGTTACAGTGGGTTTAACGATAAATCCAATTCTGCTGACGTCATCCCCCAGACACCACCCGAGGTGCCTGAACGTCCACACCCACCGCTGACCTCGCCGTTTCGCGCCGTCCACCCGTCGCCCCTCACACCCACAGGAGTCCCCCCATGCGCAGAGTCCTCACCCTGGCCGCCCTGACCGTCAGCCTCACGCTCTCCACGGCCAACGCGCAGAAACCCACCCTGCGCATCGCCAGCATCTCGCTGGAACAGGCCGAGCTCTACAAGACCCTCGAAACGGCCTTCAACAAGAAATACCCGCAGTGGACCATCAAATTCGAAGTCCAGTCCGAGGACGCCCTGCGCAAGACCCTGCCCCTCGCCTTCCAGAGCGGCGACGCCCCCGACCTGATCCTCTACACCTTCGACACCAGCCTCGAACAGATGAAAGAGAACGGCTGGCTGGCCCCGATCAGCGGCGGCAAACCCATCCCCGCCTCCTTCAAGTCCCGCTGGCCCAAGAACACCTTCGTCAACGGCACCACCATGCTCGGCAACCAGATCTACGGCGTCCCGGTCTTCGACAACACCATCTTCGGACCCGGCTACCTCTTCGCGAACAACGCCGTCCTGCGCGACGCCGGCATCAACCCCGCCACGCAGATGCCCCGCACCTGGAAACAGCTGCTCAGCGTCTGCGAGAAGGTCAAACAACGCGGCAAATCCTGCTTCAGCGCCTCGTTCACCAACCCCACCCAGTTCCAGCGCTTCTGGATTCCCTTCACCGCCACAGCCGGCACGCAGGGCGACTTCAACTACACCACCGGCCGCTTCGCCTACGCCGACCCGGCCCGCCTGCGCGCCTGGGACCTGCTGAAAACGATGTACGACCAGAAGTACTTCATTCCCGGCGTCGAGACCACCACCAAGGAAGCCTCCCGGCAGGCCTTCGCACTCGGGCAGGCCGCGTTCTACCCCGACGGGTCCTGGATTCCCAGCGTGCTGCGCAGCATGGGCTTCGCCAAACTCGACTACTCCGTCGCGCCAATCCCCACCCCGGACGGCGAACCGCGCGGCAAACTCACCAAGGCCACCCTCCCGGTCGACCTGCAGGTCACCTCACAGGTCCGCAACAAGGACGCCGCCTGGGCGTTCGTCCAGTGGCTCACGGACCCCAACGGCGCCTTCGCCAAGGGCTACGTCGGCGGCGGCTACGGCTTCGTGAGCTTCGCGAACAACTCCAAACTCATCGACCCCAACGACAAGATCATCAGCCGGATCGTGTCGATCGCCAAGAACAACTACCGCGTCGCCACGCCCGCCCCGCAACTCGCGTGCAGCGACATGGGCAAATCCACCGCGTACCGCGACGCCCTCGCCGACACCTCGCTGCCCAACGAGATGTCCAGCGTCGTCGAGGCCCTCATCAAGGGACAGGACTGGAAACCGGTCGCGCAGACCCTCGCCGAGGGCCGTCAGAAACTCCTGACCGCCAACCTCGCCGCGGAACGCAAGAAGGGCCTCAACGTCAGCCTGGACTACTTCAAGTACGCCAGCTGGAAACCCACCACCAACTTCAACTTCGCCCAGTACCCCCTGTGCAAGCCCTGAGCAGCACACAGATCCCGGCCCGTAGCCCCGCGCGGGCCGGGCCGACGCCGCTCAGCGCACCACACGCCACGCAGACCACCACACGGAGAGCAGCATGAGCATACAGACCCGGCCCGTCCGCACGGCAGCGGCCCGCACCACCCGAGCGCCCGGCCGCCGCGGCCGCCGCCAGGAATGGCTGTGGTGCTACCTGTTCCTGACACCGTTCCTGCTGACCTTCCTGGCCTTCACCGCGTGGCCCGCACTGGCCACCCTGACCTGGGCCTTCACCGACTTCCGCCTGCCGAGCCGTGGCCTGAACTTCACCGGGCTGGCCAACTTCCAGGAACTCGCCCGGGACCCGCTGTACTGGCGCAGTTTCGCCAACACGCTCATCTTCGCGCTGGGGAACGCCGCCCTGAAACTGCCGCTGTCACTGGTGCTCGCGGTGCTGCTCACGCGGCGCTGGATCTGGGGCAAACGGGCCTTCCGCACGGTCTACTTCCTGCCGGTCCTGGTGCCCACGGCCGTGGCCGGCCTGATCTTCTCGTTCCTGCTCAACCCCCTCAACGGTTCCATTCCCGCCGTCCTGCGCGACCTCGGCTGGATCGACCTGCGCGACAACCTGTTCTTCGGCTCCCACGCGGCGACCATGATGACCCTGATCGGCGTGAGCGTCTGGCAGATCCTCGGGCAGTACCTGATCTACTGGATCGCCGCGCTTGAAGGCATCCCCGACTCCCTGTCCGAAGCGGCCCAGATCGACGGCGCCTCCTTCTGGCAGGAACTGTGGTTCGTGACCCTCCCGGCCATCAAACCGTTCGCGTTCATCATCACCCTGCTCGGACTGGTCAACGCGTTCGGCGTGTTCGGCATCGTCCTGACCCTCACCGGCGGCGGACCCGGCACGCAGAGCTCCGTCATGCAGCTGTGGGTGTACTCGCAGGCCTTCACGCAGACGCCCGCCCGCTACGGCTACATCTCGGCCGGCAGCCTGATCTTCGGCCTGCTGATCGTCACGCTGCTCGTCATCCAGACCGTCGTCACCCGCCGCCAAGGCACCCCGGAGGCCCGCGCATGACCCACTCCTCTCCCCTGCGCCGCGCGCAGCGCAACCTGCCCGTCTGGCTGTTCCTGGGCACCCTCTCGCTGCTGTGGTTGTACCCGCTCGTGTGGATCGTCGCGGCGTCCTTCAAGGACAGTCAGGACGTCTTCACGTCCGGCGCGCAACTCATGCCGGAACGCTTCATGGGCCTCGAAAACTACGTCCGCGCCTGGCGGGTCGCGAATTTCGGACAGTACTTCGGGAATTCCGTCCTGTACGGCGCACTGTCCGTGGCGATCGCCGTCGCCAGATCCATGCTCGCCGGGTACGTCCTCGCCCGTTTCCGCTTCCCGGGCCGGACCCTGCTGATCGCCCTGGTGACCCTGTCGGTGTTCGTACCGGTCGAGGCGGCCATGATCCCGAACTTCCAGCTCATCAACTGGATCGACAAGAACCTCTTCACGCTGCTGAACACACCGTTCGTCGTTCCGCTCGTGCAGGGCGGCACCGGGTCGCTGTGGGTGCTGCTGTTCATCGGCGCGTTCCGGACCGTCCCACATGAACTCTACGAGGCGGCCGAACTCGACGGCGCGAACTTCTGGCAGAAATTCCGGATGTCCATCCCGCTCGTATGGCCGGTCACGGCGACCGTGGTGATCTTCCAGTTCGTGCACTCCTGGGAGGACGTCCTGACCCCGGTCGTGTACACCATCGGGAATCCCGCGCTGCGGAGCCTGCAGTCCGGACTGGTCGCCTTCCAGGGAGAGAACGCCTCGGACTGGGTGGGCCTGGCCGCCGCCATCGTCCTGGCCATCCTGCCGGTGATCGTCCTGTTCCTCGTCATGCAGCGCTACTTCGTCAACGGTCTGGCCGGAGCGGTCAAGCAGTGACCCGCCCTGCCCACGTGACCTGAACCCACGCCCGCCAGCACTCCCCGGAAATCCACCCACCACAGGCACCCGCAGCGGAATTCACCGCCGCTGCGGGACGGGACAGCCGCGCCCGGCCGCACGGCACTCGCCGCTGTCCAGTTCAGGTGAGCCCCCGTCGCCAGCACTGCCTCCAGTCAGGCCGGGAGCTGCTCCGCCCCTTCAACCGCGCGCCTATCCACATCACACCAATCCACGGCACACCAGGAGTCCGCATGACCCAGACCTTCCACACCATCCCGTCGGCCCCTGGCCTGCAGCCCCTTCAGGACGACTCGTGCCAGCTGCTGGACTTCGCGAAACTGAACCTGACCGCCGGGCAGAGCGTCAGCGGCGAATCCGGCGACCGCGAGCACCTCCTCGTCGCCCTGAGCGGCCGCGCCCGCGTGCAGGTCGGCGACCACACCTTCGACTCGGTCGGGGGGCGCGCCAGCGTCTTCACCGGCCTGCCCCACAGCGTGTACATCCCACGCAGGCATACCTGGACCGTCACCGCCCACACCGACTTCCAGGGCGCCCTGCCGTCCGCGCCCAGCGACCTCGACACCGCCCCCTACGAGATCCGGCCCGAACAGGTGAACACCGGCCAGTGGGGCACCCTGAATTACGCCCGGCAGTTCCGCGAGATCCTCGTCGCGCCGAACGGCCTGCCTGCCAGTCGCCTGATCGTCGGGGAAACCCTCACGCCCAGCGGCCACTGGAGCACCTACCCCCCCCACCGCCACGAGGAGAACGCCGGCAGCGAGAAATTCCACGAGGAGATGTACTACTTCCGCGTGTCCAGCCCCGAAGGCTGGGGCCTGACCCGCCACTACTCCCCGGAACGCGGGTACGACCAGACGTACACCGTCCGCGACGACACGCTGCTGGCCATTCCGCACGGGTACCACACGTACGTCAGCGCCCCCGGCTACGCCGGGTACTACCTGTGGTTCCTGGCCGGGGACGGCCGCGCGCAGGGCGTGAAACTCGACCCGGACGTCGGCTGGGTGCAGAAGACCGTGGGGATGCTGTGAGCACGGTGCCTATGAGCACCAACCCCTTCGACCTGAGTGGCCGCGTGGCGCTCGTCACGGGCGGCGGGGTCGGCATCGGGCAGGCCATCGCCGTCGCCCTCGCGCAGGCCGGAGCGGACGTCGCCATCACCACCCACACCCACCACGACGGCACGACCGGCACGCAGGTCCAGGCCGCCGGGCGACGCTTCGCCGCGTTTCAGGCCGACCTCAGCACCCAGAGCAGCAGCGACCTGAACGCCCTGCTGGACCGCGTGGAAACGCAGCTGGGGCCGGTGGACATCCTGGTGAACAACGCTGGGATCATCCGCCGCGACGACGCCCGCACCTTCAGCGACACCGACTGGGACGACGTGATCGTCCTGAACCAGACCGCCGTGTGGCGCCTGTGCCGCGCCGCCGGGGCGCGCATGCTGGAACGCGGGCACGGGAAGATCATCAACGTCGCCTCGCTGCTGGCCTTCCAGGGCGGCATCCGCGTCCCCGCGTACACCGCGAGCAAGCACGCCGTGGCGGGCCTCACGAAGGCCCTCGCGAACGAGTGGGCCTCGGGCGGCGTGAACGTGAACGCCCTGGCGCCCGGTTACGTCGAGACCGACAATACGGCCGCGCTGCGCGCCGACCCGGACCGCAGCCGCGCCATCCTGGACCGCATTCCCGCCGGACGCTGGGGCCGCCCCGCGGACCTCGCGCAGCCCGCCGTGTTCCTCGCGTCGCCCGCCAGCGACTACGTGAACGGGCACGTGCTGGTGGTGGACGGAGGCTGGCTTGCCCGCTGACGTCATGCGCGCAGTGTCCCTGACAGAGACGCTGCGCGCCGCCGGCGTGGTGGGCGTGCTGCGCGCCCCGGACGTGGACGCCGCCGTGCACGCGGCCCGCGCCGCCGCGCGGGGCGGACTGCGCGTGCTGGAACTGACCTTCACGACACCCGGCGTGACGGACGCCCTGCGCACCCTGCGGGCCGAGCTGAGCGGCGTGACCGTCGGGGTCGGCACGGTCCTGAACGCCGCGCAGGCCCGCGAGGCTGTTGACGCCGGGGCGGCGTTCCTGGTGAGTCCACACCTTGATGACGACCTGCTGCGCGAGGCGCAGACCCTGGGCGTGCCGTACCTGCCCGGTATCCTGACGCCCAGCGAGGCCGTGCGTGCCGGGCAACTGGGCGCACGGGTACTGAAGGTCTTCCCGGCGGCCAGCGCGGGCGGTCCCGGCTTCATCCGCGACCTGCGCGGCCCGCTGCCGCACCTGCACCTCATGGCGACCGGCGGGGTCCGCCCGCACGAGGTGCCCGCCTACCGCGCGGCCGGGGCGCTCGCCGTGGGCCTGGGCGGGCACCTGTTCCCCGCACGGGCCGTGCAGGACGGTGACTGGGACGCCGTGGAGGCCGCCACCCGCGCCGCGCTGCGCGAGGCAGGGCTGCCACTGTGAGGGGCGCTGTGACCCACCCGCAACGGTCCCTGGACCTGATCGCGCTGGGGGAGTGCATGGTGGAACTGCACGCGGACGGTCCGCTCGGGGACGCCGCGCAGCTCACGCGGGCCTGCGGCGGGGACACCCTCAACGCGCTGGTGAGTGCCGCGCGCCTCGGGAGCCGCTGCGGGTTCATCAGCCGCGTCGGCAGCGACCCGTTCGGCCACGGACTGCGCCGCGCGTGGCAGGCCGAGGGGATCGACGTCACCCACGCGCCGCTGGTGGACGGCGAGAACGGCGTGTACTTCATCTCGCTGCACGCGGGCGGCGAACGCGAGTTCACGTACCGCCGCGCGGGCAGCGCCGCTACTCACCTGAGTCCGGCCGACGTGGACGCCGCGTACGTCGCCGCCAGCCGGACGCTGCTGCTGTCTGGGATCACTCAGGCGATCAGCGGTTCGGCGCAGGCTGCCACCCGGCACGCCGCGCAGCTCGCCCGCCAGTGCGGCACGCGCGTCGCGTTCGACCCGAACCACCGACCGCGCCTGTGGGCCGTGCGTGGGGGCCTGGACGCCGCCCGCGCCGCCCTGCACGAGCTGCTGCCCTGCGTGGATCTGCTGCTGCCGAGCTTCCCGGTAGACGCCGCGCTGCTGGACCACACCCCATCGGATGCGCCCGGCGCCGCGAGGGCTTTTGCGGCGCTGGACGTGACCGTGGCTCTCAAGGACGGCCCGCACGGTGCGTGGCTGTGCGAGCCCGGCGGCGAGCCCCTGCACGTTCCCGCCCCGCCCGTCCCGGACGTCCTGGATACCACGGGTGCCGGGGACGCCTGGAACGGCGCGTTCCTGCACGCCCTGACCCGCGCCCAGCCGCCAGAACAGGCCGCCCGCACGGCGCACGCCAGTGCCGCGCACGTCATCCGCCACCGGGGCGCCCTGCCCCCACCCCCCGCTCACTCCTCCCCACACCCGGAGACCGCATGACCACCCCAACCACACTGACCACCACGCCTCACCCGACCACCCCACCACTGCAACCACATGAACTCGGTGAGGCCCTGCGCGCCGCCACGCACAAACTCGAACGGAACCTCCCGTGGCTCGGCCACACGTTCCCGGACGACGCGACCGTACAGGGTCAGTACCGGCCGCGCCCACCCCAGCAGGGTGAACCCGAAGGTGCCAACGTCGGCTGGACCACCGGTTTCTGCACCGGCATGCTCTGGCTGACCTACGAACACCTCGCCGACGACCGCTACCGCACGGTTGCCGACACGCACGTCCTGAGTTTCCGTGACCGGCTCGACCGGGCCGTCGACATCGACCACCACGACCTCGGGTTCCTGTACAGCCTCTCCTGCGTGGCCGCGCACCGCCTGACCGGCAGTACCGTCGCCCGACAGACAGCCCTGGACGCCGCGGACCTGCTGCTCAGGCGGTACTTCCCGGCCGCTGGAATCATCCAGGCGTGGGGCGACCTGCACGACCCCGCGCAACGTGGGCGCATCATCGTCGACTGCCTGATGAATCTCCCCCTGCTGTACTGGGCCACCGAACAGACCGGCGACGACCGCTACCGCGCCGCCGCGTACCAGCACGCCCTGCGTTCCCGCGACGTCCTCGTGCGCCCCGACCACACCACCTTCCACACGTTCCACTTCGACGTGCAGACCGGCGTCCCCCTCACCGGCAGCACCCATCAGGGCGCACACGACCACTCCTGCTGGGCGCGCGGACAGGCGTGGAGCATCTACGGATTTGCCCTCTCCTACGCCGCCACCCGCGACCCCCGCTTCCTGAAAACGGCCTGCGAGCTCGCCGGGTACTTCCTGTCCCACCTCCCGGCCGATCACGTCGCGTACTGGGACCTGTCCTTCGACGCGTCCTCAGGGGAGCCGCGCGACAGCTCCGCCGCTGCCATCGCAGCGTGCGGACTCCTCGAACTCGCCAGGTGGCTGCCCGACGGCTCCGACCGGAACCAGGCAGTCAGCACTGCCCACAGCATCGTCGCGTCACTCATCCGGCACTACGCAACCACCGACCACGACGCGTCCAACGCCCTGCTCCTGCATGGCGTCTACCACCGACCACACGGCATCGGTGTGGACGAGGCGAACCTCTGGGGCGACTACTTCTACCTCGAAGCGCTCACGCGCCTGACCCGGGACTGGACACCTTACTGGTGACGACCTCGGGTGCCAGGTATTGTGCTGCGCCACATCTGGCGCCGGTTGAGACAACCGCATGCCAGTCAGAATCTTTCGTCGAGCTGCTCCATCTCATATGACGCGACACGACTTCACTCATTGATCAGAGGTTGACAGTGGTCCGGACCTGCGGGGCGGCGCAGCTCAGCTGGCGCTGACGATCAGTGGGCAGGCGAGGCACGGGTGGCGGGTCACGAGGACGTCGTGGCCGTACGCGGCGCGGATGGTGGCGGGCGTGAGTGCCTGATCGGGCGGGCCGTCGGCCAGCACCTGTCCGCCGGCGAGGATCAGGACGCGGTCGGCGTACTGCGCGGCGAGGTTCAGGTCGTGCAGTACGGCCAGCACGCCCACACCCTGCGCGGCGAGGTCGCGGGCGAGACGCAGGACGGCGTGCTGCTGCGCGAGGTCGAGGCTGGCGGTGGGTTCGTCGAGCAGCAGGGCGCGGTCGGGGGTGGGGTCGTCCGTGTGCAGTTGCGCCAGGGCGCGGGCGAGGTGCACGCGTTGCTGCTCGCCGCCGGACAGGGTGAGGATGTCGCGGGTCTCGAAGCCGCTCAGGCCCACGCGGCGCAGCGCGTCCCGCGCGATCTCGCGGTCCCGTTCGGTCTCGTGGCGGCCGTGCGGGATGCGGCCCAGCAGCACGATGTCCAGTACCTCGTGGGCGAAGTTCAGGGGCGTGTGCTGGGCGACGGCGGCCCGGCGGCGGGCCAGCGGGCCGGGGCGGTGCGTGGCGAGCGGCTGCCCGAACAGCGTGACCCCGGCGGCGCGCAGTTCGCCGGTCACGGCGCGCAGCAGGGTGCTCTTGCCGGCGCCGTTGCGGCCCAGCACGGCCAGCACCTCGCCGCGCACCAGACTGGTGGTGACGCTGCCGAGCAGGGTGCGTCCGGCCACGCTGACCGTCAGGGCGTCCAGGGAGAGGACTGGTGTGGGGGCGGTCACGGGCGCTCCTGGCCGCGGCGGGCGCGCAGCAGGTGCAGGAAGAACGGCGCGCCGATCAGGGCCGTGATGATTCCGATGGGCAGTTCGGCGGGCGTGACGACCGTGCGGGCCAGCAGGTCCGCCAGGACCAGCAGCGTGGCGCCCGCCAGGGCCGAGGCGGGCAGCAGTGTCCGGTGGTCCGGGCCGGTCAGGAGGCGCAGCAGGTGCGGCACGACCAGCCCGACGAACCCGATGGTGCCGGACACCGCGACGCCCGCCCCGACACTCAGGGCGATCAGGGTGATGGTGACCCACTTGACGGCCCCGACCGGCACGCCCAGGCTGGCGGCGCCGTGCTCGCCGATGGTCAGGGCGTTCAGGGCGCGGCCCAGCAGCGGCAGCAGCAGCGCGCCCAGCAGGATCAGCGGCGCGGCGCTCAGCACGCCGGGCCAGGTGGCGCCGCCCAGCGTGCCCAGGCTCCAGAAGGTGATGGTCCGCAGTTGCTCGTCGGTGGCGAGGAAGGTCATCAGGCCGGTCCCGGCGCCGCACAGGGCGTTCACGGCGATCCCGGCCAGCAGCATGGTGCTGACCTCCACCCGGCCCCGGCTCTGCGCCAGGACGCTGATCAGCACGGTGCACAGCAGGCTGCCCGTGAACGCCGCGACCGGCAGCGAGTACGGGCCGAGGGCCGTGAAGCCCAGCACCACACTCGCGGCCGCCGCGAGGCTCGCGCCGCTCGACAGGCCCAGCAGGCCCGGATCGGCCAGCGGGTTCCGGAACAGGCCCTGCATGGCCGCGCCCGCCACCGCGAGGCCCGCGCCGACCAGCGCGCCCAGCACCACGCGCGGCAGGCGGATGCCGCTCAGGACGGCCGCCTGCTGCGTGTCGAAGGCTTCCAGGGGCGGCAGGCCCAGCGGGGAGTACAGGATGCTCAGCACCTGCGCGGGCGAGATGGCGACCGCGCCGCTCCCGACGGCCAGTACGACCGCGCCCAGCAGCGCGAGCGGCAGGACGCCGAGCGTGAGGGCCGCGCGGCGGCGTTGCCGGCTGGGCGCGGCCGCCTGGGTGCTCAGAACCGTCACTTCTTGAAGTCGGCTTTCCACTGGCGGGCGAGTTTCAGGGCGAATTCCGGCAGGCGCGGCCCGATCCAGCGGACCGAGTTGTCCACCGAGTAGATGCGGCGGTTGCGGCCGGCGTTCGTCTGCGCCACGCCCGGCAGTTTCAGGGTGCCGTCCACGCCGCCCACGGCTTCCAGGCCGCGGTCGAGCAGGATGATCGCGTCGGGGTTGATGGTCACGAGGGCCTCGGCGGTCAGGGTGCGGGTGTCCGCGAACGGCGCGGCGTTCACGCCGCCGGCCAGTTCGATCAGGTCGTTGGCGCCGCCGCTGGTGCCGTAGATGCTCGCGTCGTTGGGGCCGTGGGCGTACAGGAAGATCACGCGGGGCTTCCGGGCGGGCTGGTTGGCCTTCACGGCGGCCAGGGTGGTGTCGAACGAGCGGTTCAGGGCGGCGGCCGCGCCGGGCACGCCGTACACCTGTCCCAGCAGGTCCAGGCGGGTGCGCACGCCGTTCAGGCCGCCGGTGTCGGTGGCAGGCAGCACAAGTACCTTCACGCCCGCGCCGCGCAGTTTGGCGACCACGCCGGGGTTCGTGCCGGTCGCGAAGTTGTCGGCGGTGCCGATCACCAGGTCGGGTTTCAGGGCGATGATGCCCTCGGCGGGCAGCTGCGCCCAGTGGCCGACGCTGGGAATCTTGTTGGGGGGGTACGTGCCGGTCACGTCGGTGCCGACGATGGTGCCCTGCTTGCCGAGGCGGTAGATCAGTTCGACGGTGGTGGCGTTCAGCGCCACGACGCGTTTCGGGGCGGTGACGGTGACGCTCACGTCGTCCACGCCGCGCACGGTGGCGGCACTCGCAGATGACAGGGCGGGGGCGGCGCTCAGGAGCAGGAGGGTGGCGGCGGTGCGCAGGTGGAAGGTGCGGATGCGTGCGTTCATGGGAAACCTCGGGGGAAGGGGGATGTCGGGAGACAGGGGAAGTCGGGGAACGGGATGGGGCGGGTCAGGACTGCCAGTACCCGACGACGCGGCAACTGGCCGGGTCGAGGCCGTGCGCGGCGCGCAGCAGCGTGCGGATCTCGCGGGCCGCGCGGCTGCCCAGCGCGCCCCAGGCGGCGCGGACCGGGGTGTCGAGTGAGGCGGCGGCGCGTGTGAGTGCCTGTCCGGACGGTCCGGCGCGCGGCACCCAGCTCAGGTGCGTGCCGGGCGGCAGGCGCACGTCGTCCAGGTAGCGTGCGCCGCCGGGGTCGGCGATCTCGATCAGGACGCGCGGGCCGGGAGCGTCGGGCCAGTGTTCAAGTAGCGCGGCCAGGGTGGGCAGGGCGGTCTCGTCGCCCAGCAGCAGGGCCGCGCCGCCGTGCAGGTCCGGCAGGGTCTCGTGGCGGCCCAGGATGGCCTCCACCGGGTCGCCGGGTTGCAGTCCCGCCGCCCACACCGAGCCGGGCGTGTCGCCGTGCAGGTACACGTCCACCTCGACGAGCGCGGCCTGCGGGTGAACGCGGCGCAGGGTGTACGTGCGTTCCCCGGCGGGCGTGCGGAAACGGGCGGCGTACCCGGGTCGCCAGCCGGTCAGCGTGTCGGGGTCGGCGTGCAGGGTCAGGCGGCGCAGGTCCGCGCCGGGTGACGTGACGGCCTGCACGGTCCAGCGGACCTCGCGGGTGCGGGGCTGCTCGTTCAGTGCTTCGCGGGCGGCGGCGACGGTGGCCCGCAGTCGCCCCTTGGGCGGCACGTCGGTGGTCGTGAAGGGCACGCGGTAGGTGTCCTGCCCGGCGGCGTGCGTGACCTGCAGGTCCAGCCCGCCTTCGTACAGGGCGGTCACGGCGGCGGCGTCGGGGGTCGGGGCGGGCGTGAAGGCGCGGGCCAGGAGAAGCAGTTCGGCCGGGTGGTCCTCGTTGACGTGGTCGATGATCGCGGCGGCCTCTTCGGCGCTCAGGTGGGGCAGGGTGGTCATGGGGTCTCCGGGCTCATACGGACTCCGATTGAATGGGCTTTACAGCCCGCTGGATCCGAGCGGATGCGAGTGAGAGAGAAACGGGTTCCGGATTGTTGGCGAAACAGACGGCAGTCCGTTTCAGTTGAGGTGCATGGCCGTGCCGGGCGCGGCGGGCGTGAGGGGCAGTGTGACGGCGTGGATCAGGGCGCGGAAGGCCTGGAAGTCGCCGGGCGTGAAGGTCAGGCCGGCCGGGCCGCACCACAGCTGGGCGGCGTGATCGGTGCGGCGCAGTTCCCAGTCGCCGCGCTGCCAGCGGCCGGTGGGGGCGTCGCCGTGCGGGTCGCTGCTGGCGAGCAGGGCCGAGAGCTGCGCGAATTCCTGGTGGTTCAGGGACAGGCTCAGGGCGTGCCACAGGACGTGCAGGCTGCCGCAGGTGCAGCGCAGGACCCGGCGTTGCTGGCCGTCGCTGCTCAGGAGGCTGAAGGAGTGACACATGGGATCTCCGGCGGAAGGGATGAGGAGTGGGCGTCTGGCGCGTGCTGGACGGCCAGAAGGTGGGCGGAGGTCTGGGAGCGGCGGGAAGCCGACGGAGAGATAGTGCATTAATCCGACTGGCTTAGTCAAGTATTCGTGACCACCCGGCCTCCAGCCTCCCGGAAGAGTCCAGATCAAACTTGACTATTCCGGTCGGATTTGTAAGATTGTGCCGGACCGGCCCATTCACCGCTCGGTCCACCCCGCCCATGACCCCACCCACGCCCACCCAGACGCGGCGGGGCGTCCTGCCCCACACCTTCCCCGATCCCCTGCATGCCGTCCTCCTCGCCACCCTGCGCGACCTGGGCCGGTCCCTGCCCCCCGGCGTGACCCTCACCGGCACCCTGCGACCCCACGATCCGCACGACCCCCACCCTCCTGTCTGGGACAGCGTCGGCACCCGGCTGCCCCCGCTGCCCCGCACGCCACTGCACCTCATTCCCGCCCACGCCCCGCCGCGCCGCCACGCCGAGTACCGCGCCGGCCGCACCTGCGCCGCCCAGGCCCTGGCCCTCGCCGGACACACCGGCCCCGTCCCCCTCCTGCCCGGCCCACACCGCGCGCCCGTCTGGCCCGCCGGATTCAACGGCAGCGTCACGCACGCCGCCGGACTGGTCCTGGCCGTCGCCGGACCACAGGGCTATCAACTGGGCATCGACACCGAGGCCCTCACGCCCGACCTGCACGCCAGCGGCCTGACGGCGCGCGACCTCCTGACCCATGTCCTGCGCGAGTGCGCCTTCAAGGCCACCTTCCCCGCACGCGGCCAGCCCTACCACCCACCCGACTTTCAGCCTGCACCTGACTCCCGCCCCGGCCAGCTGGCCCACGTTCACCTGACCGGCTCCGCACCCCTCCCGGTCCACTGGACCCGCCACGGCGCGCACGTCAGCGCCCTGACCTGCCAGCCTCTCTGATACGGATTCCGTTTGTTTCGCTGACAACCCGGAACATCGCCGGGCTGCCAGCTCCACGCCCGGAACCCGTTTTGCTCCTACTCGCTCCGCTCGGATTGAACGGGCTTTGCAGCCCATTCAATCGGAGTCCGTATGACCTGCCAGCCCCTTTCCCCCCGGAGGTCCCATGACACCCCTGACCGCACCCCCCACCCCGCACACGCGGCCCTTCGCGTGGCACGCCCCGACCGGGTCGTTCACCGCCCAGCCGCTGCCGCACACCCCGCCGGGCCTGGATTCCGCCGACCTGCCCGCCCTGGGCCGCACGCTGCTGCGCCACGCGGAGCAGGCCGGCGCGGCGCGGCCCGGCGTGGTCGGCGCCGTTCCCTTCCGCCCCGGCGCCGCACCGCACCTGCGGCCGGTGGACCTCGCTGCTCCGGTGGTCACGCGGCCTGTTCCAGTGCGGCCCGTTCCCACGCTGCCCGTCGCCACGCGGACGCTTCCCACACTGAAGCGCGCCGTGAGCGTGCCGGACGCGGCGGGCTTCGAGGCGCTGGTGGCGGCCGCCGTGCAGACCCTGCGCGCCGGAACGCTCGACAAGGTCGTGCTGGGCCGCCTGCTCGACCTGCACCTGTACGCCGCGCCCGACCCGGACGCCGTGCTGGCCCGCCTGCGCGCCGCGCACCCCGCCGCGTACGCGTTCTCGCTGCCGCTGCCGGACGACGCCACCCTGATCGGGGCCAGCCCGGAACTGCTGCTGCGCCGCGCCGGACGGGACGTGCACCTGCGCCCCATGGCCGGGACCCGCCCCCGCCCCGCCGATCCCGCCGCCGACCCGGCCGACGACGCCGCGCGCGCCCACGCGCTGCTGCATTCCGCCAAGGACCGCGCCGAGCACGCGCTGATGGTGCAGGCCATCGCCGACCGGCTCGCGCCGCTGTGCCGCACCCTGAGCGTGCCGCGCACGCCGGAACTGGCGTCCACCGCCACGCTCTGGCACCTCGCCACGCCCATCCACGCGCAGCTGCGTGACGACTCGCCCGGCGTGCTGGACCTCGTGCCGCTCATCCATCCGACCCCGGCCGTGTGCGGCGTCCCGACTGGCGCGGCCCAGGCCCACCTGGAGGCCGCCGAACCCTTCGACCGGGGCTGGTTCGGCGGGGCGGTCGGCTGGGCCGACGGGTACGGGGACGGCGAGTGGGCCGTCACGATCCGCTGCGCCGAACTGCGCGGAACGCACGCGCGCCTGTTCGCCGGGGCGGGACTGGTCGCGGACTCCGACCCGGCCGGCGAGCGGCAGGAGACAGCCGCGAAGTTCGGCACGGTCCTCGCCGCGCTGGGCTTCGCGCCGGCCGACCTGCCCGACGCGCTGCTGGAGGCCCTGTGAAGGCTTCCCTGCCTCCACAGCACGGCCCGCACGACGGACCGGACGAGTTCACCCCCTGGCCCGAGGCCCTGGCGCGCACGTACCGCGAGGCCGGGTACTGGCAGGGCGAACCGTTCGGCGCGTGGCTGAGCGGCCTCGCGCGGCGGTACGCGGACCGCCCGGCCCTCCTGACCCCGGACGGCCCCGTCACGTACCGCGAACTGGACCGCCGCGCGACCGTGCAGGCCGCCGCCCTGGCCGCGCGGGGCCTGCGCGGCGGTGACCGCGTGACGCTGCACCTGCCGAACACCCCGGCGTTCTTCGAGGTGCTGCTGGGCCTGCTGCGCCTGGGCGTGCGGCCCATCCTGGCGCTGCCCGCGCACCGCGAGCATGAACTCGGGTACTTCTGCGCGCACGCCGGGGCCGCCGCGCTCGTCACGGCCGCCGACCCGGAGCGGCTGGCGCTGGCGGCCCGCGTTCAGGCCAGCCTGGAGCGCCCGCTGCCGGTCATCGCCCTGGGCGAGAACCCCGGCACCTGGGAGGGCGAGGCGGTGTCGTTCCTGCCGCCCGCCGCCACCGCGCCCACGCCGGACTTCACGCCTCCCCGCGTGGACCCTGGCGGGGTCGCGCTGTACCAGCTGTCCGGCGGCAGCACCGGCACGCCGAAACTGATCGGACGCACCCACGACGACTACCTGTACTCCATCCGCGCCAGCGCCGACCTGTGCGAACTCGGCGCGGACACCGTGTACCTCGCGGCGCTGCCGCTGGCGCACAACTTCCCGCTCACGTCGCCCGGCACGCTGGGCGCGCTGCACGCCGGCGGGCGGGTCGTGGTCGCGCCGGACGCCGCGCCCGGCACCGCGTTCCCGCTGATCGCCGCGCACGGCGTGACGCACACCGCGCTCGTGCCGGCGCTGCTGCAGGTGTGGCTGCGCGCCCTGGAGGGCGGCCCGCACACCCCGTTCCCGTCTCTGCGTTGCGTGCAGGTGGGCGGCGCGCCCCTGAGCCCCGACGTGGCCCGGCAGGTGCGGCCCCGGCTGGGCGCGGCGCTGCAACAGGTGTTCGGCATGGCCGAGGGCCTCGTGAACTACGTGCGGCCCGGCGCGCCCGACGACGAGGCCCTGGGCACGCAGGGCCGCCCGATCAGCCCGCACGACGAGGTCCGCATCGTGGACGACCACGACCGGCCCGTCCCGGACGGCACGCCCGGCCACCTGCTCACGCGCGGCCCGTACACCATCCGCGGGTACTTCCGCGCGCCGGACCACAACGCCCGCGCCTTCACCCCGGACGGCTTCTACCGCACGGGCGACCTCGTGACCCGCACGCCCGGCGGGGCGCTGGTCGTCACGGGCCGCCACAAGGACCAGATCAACCGCGCGGGCGAGAAGATCGCCGCCGAGGAGATCGAACATGCCCTGCTGCGCCACCCGCTCGTGCAGGCCGCCGCCGTGGTCGGCACGCCCGACCCGTGGCTGGGGGAACGCAGCGTCGCCTTCGTGCAGGTCGCGTTCGTGGAGGCCACCCCCGGCGCGCCCGACCTCGCCCTGACCCTGAAACGCCACCTGCGGGACCTGGGGCTGGCCACCTTCAAGATCCCGGACCGCATCGAGCCGCTGCCCGCGCTGCCGCGCACGCCGCTCGGCAAAACCGACAAGCCCGCCCTGCGCGCCCTCGCCGCCCAGCCTGTCGCCCAGTCCACGCCCTCCACACGCACCTCCAGGAGCCGCCCATGATTCCCAGACTGCCCAGTTACCCCATGCCCGACCCCGCCTCCTTCCCCGCCACCCGCGTCGCCTGGACGCCGGACGCCGCGCGCTCCGCGCTGCTGGTCCACGACCTCCAGGTGTACTTCCTGGACTTCTACGACCCGGCCCTACCCCCCGTGCCGGAGTTGCTGCGTAACGTGTCGCGCCTGATCGCCCGCTGCCGCGAACTGGGCATCCCGGTCGTGTACACCGCGCAGCCCGGGGGTCAGCGCCCCCAGGACCGCGCCCTCCTGACCGACTTCTGGGGCACGGGTCTGCGGGACGATCCCGCGCAGACCCGCGTGCACCCGCAGGTCGCGCCGCAACCCGGCGACACGGTGCTCACCAAGTGGCGGTACAGCGCCTTCAAGCGCACGCCGCTGGAGGAGCAGTTGCGCGCCTGGGGCCGCGATCAGCTGCTGGTGTGCGGCGTGTACGCGCACATCGGGTGCCTGCTCACGGCGGCCGAGGCGTTCATGCTGGACGTGCAGCCCTTCCTGATCGGGGACGCCCTGGCCGACTTCAGCGAGGCCGAACACCGTCAGGCCCTGACCTACGCGGCGAACCGCTGCGCGCAGGTGACCGGCACGGACGACGCCCTGCGCGCCCTGGGCAGCCCCGCCTGGACGGAGGAGCGGGTGCGCGGGCAGGTCGCGGCCCTGCTGGGCGTGGACCCGCAGGCCCTGCACGGGGACGACGACCTGCTGATGCTGGGCCTGGACTCGGTGCGCCTGATGCTGCTGACCGAGGACTGGCAACGCGAGGGCCAGCGCGTGTCGTACGCCGACGTGGCGGCCCGGCCCACCCTGAACGCGATCATGGACGCCCTGAACGCCGCTGCGCCCATGCCCGAGCCCAAGCCCAAGCCCGCCCCGGAGCCCGTGTGACCCTGACCGCCTCCCCCACCCGGCCCGCCCCCGCCCCGCCCGTTCCGCGCACGCTGCCGCTCACGCAGGCGCAACTGGGCCTGTGGGCCGAGGAACGCGAGCAGCCCGGCGGCACCCTGAACCACGTGGCCGAGACGCTCGACCTGCGCGGCCCCCTCGACCCGGCGCGGCTGCGCGCGGCGTTGAGTGACACGCTGCGCGAGGTGCCGGCGCTGCACGTCCGCTTCCGGGATGACGGGCAGCGGGTCCGGCAACTGCTCGGGCCGGTCACGCCCCGCGCGCCGCAGGAACACGACCTGAGCGGCCACCCCGACCCGGACGCCCGGGCACAGGCCATCACGGGCGCGCTGCTGGACGCGCCGCTGGACCTGCCGGGCGGCGAACTGTACCGCCACGCGCTGCTGCGCCTCGGGCCGGACCACCTGCGCTGGGTGTTCGTCACGCACCACATCGCCCTGGACGGCTACGGGATGCACCTGCTGCTGGCCCGCCTTGCCGCCACGTACCGGCAGGAGGCCTGCGCGCCCTTCGACCCGCTGGACGCCGCCGTGCTGGAGGACGGCGCGTATCAGGCGTCCCCGGACCGCGCCCGCGACCGCGCCGCCCTGGGCGCCGTGTACGCCGACCTGCCCTTCGAACCCGCGCCGCTGCTCACGCGCGGCCTGAAACGCGGCTGGCGTGCCGGACGCGACCTGCCTCCCACCCTGGTCCGCGACCTGCGCGCCGGGGCCGGGCCGCTGAATGCAGGCTGGCCGGACCTGCTGTTCGCGCTGAGCGCCGCGTTCTGGCACGCCCACACCGGCGAGCGCGTCACGCTGATCGCCGCGCCCGTCATGCTGCGCCTGGGCAGCGCCGCCGCCCGCGTGCCCTGCATGATCATGAACCTGCTGCCGCTGCGCGTGAACGTCGCCCCGCACGACTCGCTGCGCACCCTGGCCGCCCAGGTCCGCGAGACCCGCACCCGCATGCAGCCGCACGCCCGCTACCGCTACGAGCACCTGTGGACCGACCTGCGCGGCCGCCGCCTGTTCGGCCCGGAGGTGAACGTCCTGCCCTTCGCCTCCCCGCCGGACCTCGGCCCCGGCCTGAGCGTCACGGCGCGCACGCTGGCGTCCGGGCCGGTCGAGGATCTCGCCCTGACCTTCAGCGGCTGGGCGGGCGCCCTGCACCTGAGCGTGGACGGCCACCCGGACCTGTACACCCCCGCGCAGGTGAGTGGCCTGTGCGACCGCCTGATCCGGGGTCTGGACCTCGCCATGCGCGACCCGGACGCCCCGCTGCCGCCCCTGCTGCAGGAGCACGCATGATTGCCGACCCCACCCCGCCGGACGGCTGGACCGGCCGGGTCGCGCTCGTCACCGGAGCCGCGCAGGGCATCGGCGCGGCCGTCACGCGCCTGCTCGCCGCGCGGGGCGTGCAGGTCATGGCCGCCGACATCCAGACCATCCCGCCCGAACTGCGCGCCCTGCCCGGCGTGCACGCTGCGCCGCTGGACGTCACCGACCCCGCCGACGTCGAACACGTCGTGGCCCGCCTGGAACGCGACCTCGGTCCCGCCGATTTCCTGGTGAACGTGGCGGGCATCCTGCGCCCGGGTCTGCTGAGCGACCTGAGTCTCGACGACTGGCACCGCACCTTCGCCGTGAACACCACCGGCCCCTTCGTGGTGTCCCGCGCCGCGGCGCGCTCCATGCAGGCGCGCGGACGCGGCGCGATCGTCACGGTCGGCTCGAACGCCGCGCACGTTCCCCGCCACGGCATGGGCGCCTACGCCGCCAGCAAGGCCGCCACCATCCACCTGATGCGCTGCCTCGCGCTGGAACTCGCGCCGCACGGCGTGCGCTGCAACGTCGTGTCGCCCGGCTCGACCGACACCGCCATGCAGCGCCAGCTGTGGACCGACCCCACCGCCCCGCAGCGCGTCATCCAGGGCGACCTGGGTACATCCCGGCTCGGCATTCCGCTGGGCCGCATCGCCGACCCCGACGACATCGCCCGCGCCGCGCTGTTCCTCCTCTCAGACGACGCGCGGCACATCACCATGCAGCACCTCACCGTGGACGGCGGCGCGACCCTGGGCGCCTGAAGCGGACTCCGATTGAGCAGGAGAGCCCGTCTCCCATGGCGCCCGCAGGGCCTGCCAGCGGTCGGTGTTCAGGCTGACGTCGGCCGGGAGGGGCAGCGGCGCGTGATCGCGCGTGGCGGGACGCACGTCGGGTCTGGACTGGCGGGCCAGGTCGAACACGCTCTTACGGGCCGTGGCCACGTGCAGGGTCGCGTCCGGAATGCGGCTGGCCTGCAGGATGACCTGCGCGACGTGCGGCGCGATCACGTCCAGGTAGTCCTGGCTGGTGAACGCGTCCGTGAACGCCGCGGCGTGCGGGAAGGGCCGCGTGCGGAAACTGGTGCGGATGATCAGGCTGCGCCCGGCGAGGCGGGCGGCGGACTCGGCGGCGAGTTTGGTCACGCCGTACCAGTTGACGGGCGGCCCCGGCGGGTCGTTCTCACGGTAGTGGCCGGTGTCGCCGCTGAACACGTAATCGGTGCTGATGTGGATCAGGGCCGCGCCGGTGGCGTGGCAGGCGCGGGCGACAGCCGCCGCGCCGTCCACGTTGACCTGCCACGCCAGGGCGCGGTCGCGTTCGCAGCGGGTCACGTCGGCCAGCGCGGCGGCGTGAACGACGAGGTGAGGGCGCGCGGCGCGCAGGGCACGCAGCACCTGTTCAGGGTGGGTGATGTCCAGGGCGGCGCGGGGCGGGGCGTGAAGGCCGGGGATCAGGCCCTGCAGGGCGCTGCCCAGGCGGCCACTGCCGCCGGTCAACAAAATGGTCACCCGCGGTCCTCGTCCCACAGGTGCGCGCCGAAATGATCCCAGGGGAGGCGGCCCTCGTTCGGGTCCTGCGGGTCGAACTGGGCATCCATGCCGTACAGCAGGGTCGCGCCCTGCACCGAGGCGCGGTAACCGTGCGCGACACCGCTGGGTATGTGCAGCAGCGCGGGCTGCTCGCCGCTGAGGATCACGCGGCGCAGGCCGCCGCTGGTGGGACTCCCGGCGCGGACGTCGGCCAGCCAGACGGTCAACTGCCCGGACAGGACGCACCAGAGTTCGTTCTGCTCGGCTTTCACATGCAGGTGGAAGGCGTTCAGGCGGCCCGGCGCGGCCCACGAGACGCTCAGTTGCCGCAGGTGCAGTTCGTCCGGCAGGTGCTGGGTGACGCCGTCCCCGAGGCGCAGCACTTCCATGAACGCGCCGTTCCCGGCGCGGTGCTTGCTCAGCGGACGCAGCCACACGCCGCTCAGGTCGGGCGCGGGCGGGTAGGTTTCGTGCGTGAGGGCGGCGTGGGCAGGCCCGGTCAGCGGGACGTGCAGGGGCGGGCGGGCGTCGTCGTTCATGGGTTCTCCTGTTCGGTCAGGGTCTGCAGGTACTGCCCGTAGGCCCCGCCGGCCTGCGCGCGGGCCAGGTCGCGCAGGTGCGCGTCCGTGATCCACCCGGCCCGCCACGCGGTTTCCTCGGGTGAGGCGAGTTTCACGCCCTGGCGTTGTTCGAGTGTCCGGACGAACAGGCTGGCGTCCAGCAGGTCGTCGTGGGTTCCCATGTCCAGCCAGGCGTTCCCGGTGCCGAGCGTCTGCACGCGCAGCTGCCCGGCGTGCAGGTACAGGCGGTTGAGGTCCGTGATTTCCAGTTCGCCGCGCGCTGAAGGCTTCAGGGTCTGCGCCCAGGCGGGGGCCTGCGCGTCGAACAGGTACAGGCCGGTCACGGCCAGCGGCGAGCGGGGACGCGCGGGTTTCTCCTCGATCGACACGGGCCGCCCGGCCGGGTCGAGTTCCACCACGCCGTACCGGCTGGGGTCACGCACGCGGTACGCGAACAGGGTGGCGCCCACAGTCTGGGTCTGCGCGCGATGGAGTTGCGCGCCCAGGTCCGGGCCGTAGAACAGGTTGTCCCCCAGAATCAGGATGCTGGGCTGCCCGGCCAGGAACGTCCGGGCGATCAGCAGCGCCTGCGCGAGTCCTTCCGGGGCGGGCTGCTCGGCGTAGTGCAGGTCCAGGCCCCACTGCTCGCCGCTGCCCAGCAGGTGCTGGAAGCGCGGCAGGTCGCGGGGCGTGGCGATCACCAGGATGCGGCGCACGCCGGCCAGCATCAGGGTGGTCAGCGGGTGGTAGATCATGGGTTTGTCGTACACGGGCAGCAGTTGCTTGGAGACGGCCAGCGTGGCCGGGGCGAGGCGGCTGCCGGACCCGCCGGCCAGGATGATCCCGGACCGGGCGTGGGCGGTCATGAAGCGCCCAGTCTGGCGGCGTACTGCCGCTCGTAGTACGCCGCGAAGGCCTCGCTCCGGCGGATGGGTTCCCACCACGCGCGGTTCGCGGCGTACCAGCGTGCGGCGCTCAGCACCGCCTGCTCGGGCGTGAAGTCGGGCGCCCAGCCGAGTGCCTGCACCCGGTCCGTGTTCAGGCTGTAGCGGCGGTCGTGGCCGGGGCGGTCGCTGACGTGCCGGACCGGGGCGTCCGGAAGTCCCAGCGCCTGCGTGACCAGCTGCGCCATGCGCCGGTTCGAGAGTTCAAGGCCCGTGCCGACATTGAAGACACCCCCGGACGCCCCGCCGCGCAGGACCAGCTCGATGGCGGCGCAGTGATCGTCCACGTGCATGTAGTCACGTTGCTGCAGGCCGTCACCGTACAGCGGCAACGGCAGGCCCAGCAGGGCGTTCGTGGCGAACAGGGCCAGGGCCTTCTCCAGATGCTGGCGCGGCCCGACGTTGTTCGCCGCGCGGGTGACCGTCACGGACGACCCGTGCGTCTGGTGGTACGCCAGCACCAGGTGATCGGCGGCGGCCTTGCTGGCCGCGTAGGGACTGCGGGGCGTCAGCGGGTCGGTCTCTAGGCTGTGGTGCGGGGCCGGCACGTCACCGTACACCTCGTCCGTGGACACCTGATGCAGGTGAATGCCCCGTTCACGCGCGACTTCCAGCAGCGTGTGGGTGCCCAGGACGTTCGTGTGCGTGAATTCCAGCGATCCCAGGATCGACTGGTCCACGTGCGTCTGCGCCGCGAAGTTCACGATACCCCCAACGCCGTACTGGTCGCACACGCGGCGCACGGCGTCCGCGTCGGTGATGCTGGCCACCTCGAGGTGCAGGGCAGGTCCCCACAGGCCCGCGAGGTTCTCTGGGCGGCCCGCGTACGTCAGGGAATCGAGCACCACGACCGGTTGCGCCGGGTGCGCGGCCCGCCAGCGTTCCACGAACCGGCTGCCGATGAATCCGCACCCGCCCGTGACGAGCAGCGCAGGCCAGGTGTCCGGCTGCCGGGCAGGGGCGTGGGGCGTGGTGGTGGGAGGAAAGGACATGGTACCCCTACCCTATCCCGCGGCCACTGGCAGCAGCGTTTCGAGCAGGTCGGCGGCCTCGCGGGGGGCGTCGTGGGCGCGCAGGTCGGCGGCCAGCGTGGCGGCAGCGGCGCGGTAGCGGGGGTCGGTCAGCAGGCGCAGAGTGGCGGCCCGGATCTGGTGGGGGGCGGGCGTGCGGGTGTTCAGGCGCAGGCCCGCGCCGCTGACCTGCACGCGGCGGCCGACTTCGGGTTTGTCCTCGGTGGTGCCGGCGCTCAGGACCGGCAGGGCGCTGCGCAGGGCGAGTTGCACGCCGCCGTACCCGCCGTTGGTGATGAACACGCTGGCGTGCGGGAGGAGCCGGTCGAAGGGAATGAAGGGGGCCGTGCGGGCGTTGCGGGGCAGGGTGCCCAGCGTGGCCGGGTCGCGGACGCCGGCGGCGACGACCAGGACGTTCAGGTCGGCCAGGGCGCGCAGGGTGGGGAGGATCAGGTCGCGCGGGTCGGTGGCGAGGGTGCCCTGCGTGACGACCACGACCGGGCGGGTCGCGCCGGTCACGTCCGCCCACCAGTCCGGGAGGGGCAGGCCGGGCGGCGGGGGCGGCACGAGCGGCCCGATGAAGTGCAGCTGCGCTGGCCGGTCGCTGACCGGGTACTCGAAGCGGGCGGCGCTGGCCTGAAGCATCAGGGTGGGCGCGGTGGGCGGCCCGAACGGGCGCGCGGGCAGGCCCAGGTCGCGGCACAGGTCACGCAGGTCGCGGTTGGCCGCGCCGAATACCAGCGGGCCGGTCAGGGCGTGCAGGGCAGCGTTGCGCAGCGTGCCGAGCGGTCCGCGCGTGGGTGGCAGGCCCAGTCCGAACGGCGCGGCGTCGCGGCTGCGGATGCCGAGCGGCAGGACGCCCAGCAGCGCGCAGGGCGGCCCGCCGAGTTCCTCGAGCAGCAGCGCGGCACTCAGGGTCTGTTCGGCCAGGGTCGCGTCCCACGGCCACTCGCGGTGCAGGGCCTGCAGGTCCAGCAGTTGCGGGCGGATCTGCCCCACGAAGATGCGCTGCACGTCGAACTGCACCTGCTTCAGGCCGCTCAGCGCGTCCCGGCCGGGGAAGGCCGATTCGAAGTCCCGGTCGTCGTAATCGCGGGCCAGCGTGAACGGTTCGAAGGTCGCGCCGGTCGTCTCGACGCGCGTGGCGTAGCGGCGGCCGGTGTACCAGCGGACCTCGTGGCCCCGCCGGACCAGTTCGGCCGCAATGGGCAGCAGCGGCATCAGGTGCCCGGCGATGGGTTGCGAGGCGATCAGGATGCGGGCCATGGACCCGCCTACCCTAGAGCATCCGCCGCGCAGGGAGCGGGAGCGTCCCTTCAGATTCGCTGCGCAGGGTCACGCCCACCCTGACGCCGCACAAAGGAAGAGGCCCGGCACGGTGGCCGGGTCCTGTACGGGTGCGCGTGACCCGATTCTCAGCGGGCGTCCACGAGGCGGTCTTTGATCATGAAGCCCGTGAGCATGTTCCACATGGGTTCCGGCAGCGTGAGGGACTCGCGGTCGGCGGTGGTGAAGGTGGTGCGGATCTCTGCGGCGCGGCCGGACTGCACTTTCTGCACCCACTCGGGTTCCAGCAGCAGTGCGCGGCCCAGCGCGGCGAACGACGCGCCGAGGTTCAGGGCCTGCGCGGCGTCCTGCGGGGTCCAGATGTTGCCGACGCCGATCAGGGGCGTGTCGCCGAGGGCTTCTGCGATCTGTTCGAGGCGGCTGCGTTCCGGGTGCCCGCCGCGGCGGGGGCGGCCCGCGAAGTCCTGAAGGGACACGTGCACGTAATCGAGGTTCTTCTCGCGCAGGGCG
The DNA here is from genome assembly GCF_014648115.1 of Deinococcus seoulensis. NCBI lineage: Bacteria > Thermotogati > Deinococcota > Deinococci > Deinococcales > Deinococcaceae > Deinococcus > Deinococcus seoulensis. The sequence goes on along the minus strand of NZ_BMQM01000012.1, from coordinate 77,525 downwards.
CCTAGCAGCGCGAAGGTGTCGTGCATGGTCAGGCCCTGCTCGTGCGGTTCCTCGGGCGAGAAGCGGTACCCGACCAGGAAGGGACGCCCGGCCTGCGCCGCGATCCGCTGGACCTCGTCGGTGACGGCCAGCGGGAAGCGCAGGCGGTTTTCCAGGGTGCCGCCCCATTCGTCGGTGCGGCGGTTGCTGTGCGCGGAGACGAACTGCTGGATCAGGTAGCCGTTGGCGCCGTGAATCTCGACGCCGTCGAAGCCGGCCTCGACAGCGCGGCGGGTGGCCTGCCCGAAGTCAAGGATGATGTCCTGTATTTCTGCGGCGGTCAGGGGACGCACAGGCACGCCGCTGGCGGCCCGCCCCGGCTGGGAGGACGGTACGTCGCTGGCCGAGGTGACGTCGTGCGCGACGAGTTCCGGCGGGGCCTGGTGACCGGCGTGGAAGATCTGCAGCACGGCCCGCGCGCCCGCCTGTTTCATGGCGTGCGCCAGGGCGCGCAGGCTGTCCAGGCGGCCGTCGTGTTCGGCGCCGAACTGCCCATGGAAGCCCTTGCCGCCGGGCGTGACGTACCCGACGGCCGTGATGGCCAGGCCCACGCCGCCCGAGCGGCGCGCTGCGTACTCCAGTTCGGCGGCCGAGACCGAGTCGTCCGGGTCGGCGGAGGTGGTGGTCATGGGGGCCAGGACCAGGCGGTTGCGAACCTGGATACCGCTGCGGAAGGTGTACGGCTCGAACAGTGCGGAAACGTCGGACATGCCCGACACCATAGAACGATTACTTTAAAGAATAAAGCGGTTTATCACAATCTGGTGGCAGGTGGCAGTCACGGCGCCCCGGCCATCCACCCGGCCCGCCTGCGCACCACCCGGCTCGGCGGCGATCAGTCTGTCTCTCCCCGCCACCTGCGGGCCTTACGCCGCGCCAGTTCAGCGTGCACGACGTGCCCATCCGCGTCTTCCAGCAGCGCCTGCTCGTCCCAGCAGCACGCCAGGTGCCCGTCCGGATCGGGATGGTTCGCCGTGTCCATCGCGCGGCTCAACCAGTGACGGGCCCAGAACGGCTGCCCCAGCAGACGGTACGCCCGCGCGACCAGTAACGCCGTTTCCGCCATCGCCAGCGGCTGCCGGGTCATGGTGACGGTGGAATGCGTCCGCAGCGCCCAGTCCAGCGCGCGTTCCAGGTTCCGGGTACGCACGCGGGCCGGACCGACCTCCGCGAGCGACAGGTGAATGATGACCATGTTCGAACGGGCGGAGTACACGCCATGCCACCACTGCATGCGCAGCGCCACCTCATGCGCCAGTTTCTGATGGTGGAGCGCGCGGTCCAGTTCACCGCACCGCCGCAGGAACAGCCCGTAATTGAGGTGGTACAGGCAGTATTCCGGACCATCCTCCGGCGACAGCAGCCCGCGCAGGAACGTGAAGATCTCCTGCGCGGCGGCCGTCTCACCCGCCAGCATGTGATGACGGCCCGCCCGCGTCAGGATACGCGCGCGGTTCAGGCGCGTCAGGCCCGGCTGCCCCAGCAGGCCCGTCAGGACCGGCATGTGCGCGGCCGTGGCACGGAACCCGCCCTGCTCGTCCAGGCACATGGCCCGCACCGTTTCCAGGTGCGCGGCGTCGTTGACGTTCCGCGCCCGGTCACGCAACGCGTCCAGCCGCGCCAGCGCCAGCCCGACCAGTCCCCCCTGCAGCAGCAGCGTGCACTCGGCCAGGTCAGGCAGCAGGTCGCTGTCCCGCGCCGTCAGGCCGCCCAGGTAATCGGCCACCGACCGCCGGTCCGGCTGAAACGACACGCGCGCCCCCGACACGGTAAACGCCCTGGACCCCTGCCGGGCGGGACTGCTGGTGATCCGCTGCCCGAAGTGCCTGACCTCCTGCGTGCGCGTGAACCGCCACAGGTCCCGCCCGGCCACGTCCGGTGACAGGCGGTTCCACGGGTGGTACCCGCACACCTCGTCCGTGGTGACATGCCGGTCCTCGTGAATGGCCAGCAGCGCGTAGAACACCACCCACTTCTCCGACAGCGGCAGCGGCAGGCCGTTCCAGTGGATCTCGCACCCGTCCTTGCGCAGCGAGGCCGTCAGGTGCAGGTCCACGGGCGGCTCTGCGTGTCCGTGACCGGGCGATGGGGAGTTGGTGTCTGTGGTCATGGGGAGCGTCCAGGCTGAAACGGGTCGCCGGGACGGGACGGCCCGTCAGGCGTGGTGGGTTCAGGCCGCGGGAAGATCACCGGGCGGCGGGAATCACAGGGGTCCGGGCAAAGACGCGCAGGAAAGAGAATGGCAGCATACCTTCACGGCGCGTGCCCGGCGCGCGCGACATCCGGATGCAGCACCTGCCGCGTCCACCACGGCAGCAGTTCACCCGCGACGTCGGACACCAGCGGATGCGCGGCCCGCCCGTCGGCCCACAGACCGGCGTCCGTCAGGGTCGCCACGGCCCTGCGCAGCGGTTCGCGCTCCAGCCCGCACTGCACGCACAACCGGTTCACCTCCCCGGCCGCCGGGCCTTCGGACACCCACAGGACCCGCAGGGCGTCCTCACTGAACTGCTCCAGCCGCGCCCGCAGCAGCGCTCTGAGGGTCGCCGCGCCCGGCCGCAGCAGCCGCGCCGCCCGCCCCGGCAGTCCCGCCGTCAGTTGCGTGAGGACCGGCAACTCCGCAGCGGACCACGCCGGGGCCAGCGTGGCCGCCAGCCGGATCAGTGTTTCCGCGCCCACCGCGCCCACCTCGATCACCGGCAGGTCATGCCACTGCGGCGGCACCGGCCCCGTCGACACCAGGATCACGTGACACCCGCGGCTGTCCAGGTACCGCGCCAGCGGCCACACCCGGTCAGGCAACTGCTCCACATCGTCGAACACCGCCCGCCCCGCCTCGACCGCCCGTGACACCCAGCCAGGGTCAGGCGCGCCGCTGGGGTCAGGCAGACTGAACCACACGGCGTCCGGGAACGCGGCCCGCACCAGACTGGTCCGCCCGGAACCGCGCGGGCCTTTCACGTGAACGCTCCGGCGCACGCAACGCAGCGCCGCCAGTTCCTGCGCGCGGCCCAGCAGGCCCGCCTCGTACTCCCCCTTCCGGTCAGGCAGGCCGGGCGCCGCGCCGTAACCTGCGGACAGTTCACGCGCCCGGCACACAAACGCCTTCGCCAGCCGGATGTCCGCCTGCTGCGCCGCCGCCCGGTACAGGGCCGAGAGGTGCTCCTCGAGCAGGCGGGACTCGGCCGCGTGCCGCCACTCCAGCCAGCGGTCCGTGCCGCGGCACGTCCGCCCGGCCAGCAGCGGTCCGCGCCACCAGTGCAGCAACGCCGGTTCGGCGGGACTGTCCAGCGCGTCCACCCACAGGGCCTGCAGGTTCACGGACAGGGTCGCGCCGCCGATCACCAGCACGTCCGGCGCTCCCTGCAACGCGGCCCGCAGGGTAGAGAGCGCCGTGCGCAGACTCTGCAACGCCAGCCGGGTCGAACCGTTCCACAGCAGGTCCGCCGCCTCTTCACGCGAGAGCGGCCCCTGAAGGGCCAGCAGCGCCAGTAACCGCAGCGGCAACTCCCCGCAGTTCCGGACGGCCACACCACCCACCCGTAACTGCACGCGCCCGAGCACCTCCAGTTCAGCCTGCGCCGCCCACCCGGTCCTGTCCGCCTCTCGGTTCAAGGTCAACCTCCCCCCCAGCTTTCACGCAGGGTTCACACGCACGTGAACTCTGCTCAGGCACCCAGCGTAGAGGCCAGCCGCACGCTTCCGCCACTCACGAAACCGTCAACCGGTAACACGCGGTAACACGCGCAGGGTTCCGGGCGTGAATTCTTCACGCTCATCCGCTGGATGCGCTAGCGGGTGGGAGCCGGGCGGATTCCGTTTGTTTCGCTCGGATTGAATGGGCTGCAAAGCCCGTTCAATCCGAGTCCGTATCAGGGGGCGGGTGGCCGTTAAACTGGGGGGCGACTGTTCGGCGTCCCCCCTCCTGCCCTCTGTTCCCTCCTGCGAGGTTGCTCTGTGACTCTTCTTCAGCCCGGTGAGAAACGTTCCCTGTCCGATTTCATTTCAGGCCCGCGTCTGCGGGTGCAGGTCACGCATGACCTCTCTCAGGCCGATGTGAGCGTGTTCGGCCTGAACGGTGACCGTCAGCTCCGTGACGACCGGTATTTCGTGTTCTACAACCAGTTGCGCAGTCCGTCGGGCGAGGTGTCGTTGCAGCTGGACGGTGCCCGGGCCACGTTCGAGCTGGATCTTCAGGCGCTGCCGGCGGGGGTCGAGCGGTTGATGTTCGTGATCTCGCATGACGACTCGCCCATGAGTCGGCTGGGGCAGTTGCGTCTGAGTGTGCAGGACCCGCAGGGTTCGGAGCGGGCGACCGTGCTGCTGGGCGGGTCGCAGTTCACGGCGGAGCGGGCGGTGATGATCGCGGAACTGTACCGGCACGGCGGTGGGTGGCGGCTGGGCAGTGTCGCGCAGGGATTCCAAGGTGGGCTGGATTCGCTGCTGGGGTACTTCGGGGGTCAGGTGGCCAGCGAGGCGACCCCGGCGTCCACGCCAGCCCCGGCGGGTGCGCCGCCGCCGACCACCTCCCCGGCTGCGCCCTCTCCCGCTGCGTCTGCGGCGCAGACCGGGCAGGGCAGCAGCGTCGCGGAGTTCCTGCGCCGCAGCGCCGAGCAGGACCGGCCGGGTGACGTGTTCGAGCTGGAGAGCAGCAAGATGCTGGAGGTGAAGGTCCGGGGGCGCGTGTGGAGCAAACTCGGCGCGATGGTCGCGTACCGGGGGCAGCTGGAATTCAAGCGGTCCAGCACGCTGGGTGACCTGGTGGGCGGTCTGCGTTCGGGCGGTGGGATGGGGGCGCTGCTGGGCGCTGCCATGCGCATCGGCAGCGGGGAGATGGGTCCGCTGGTGAGTATTCAGGGGCAGGGCGTGTGTTACCTCGCGGATCAGGGGAAGGAGATCGCGATCATCCGCCTGCAGGGCGACACCCTGAACGTGAACGGCAACGACCTGCTGGCGTTCGAGGACACCGTCACGCACGAGATCACCATGCAGCGTTCGGTGGCGGGCATGGTGTCCGGGGGGCTGTTCAGCGTGCAGGTGCGCGGGCACGGGATGGTCGCGATTCTCAGTCACGGCAAGCCTCTGACCTTGCGGGTCACGCCGAACGAGCCGGTCTTCACCGATCCGAACGCCACCATCGCCTGGAGTGAGCACCTGCGCCCGGACCTGCGGGTCAGTCAGGACCTGCGTTCCATGCTGGGGCGGGGCGGCGGCGAGACCCTGCAGATGGCCTTCCAGGGGGACGGGTTCGTGGTCGTGCAGCCGTACGAGGAGTCGCCCGCCATGGAGAACGTGCCGCGCCATTGACCGGTGGGGGCCGCCATCCGCTGGAGCAGTGAGCACCCGACAGGGCCGCCCGGAGTGAGGCGGCCCTGTGTAGTTGGGCAGTCCGGGACGGGCGTGGTGGCCCGATTTACTCGGCAGGTTAGTGGGATTCCGGGCAGATCTGGCCCGGAATCCCACTCCCGATTTACTCGGCAGGTTCTTTCCGGGTCTGCAGGTCGGTTTTGGCATTGGTTCCGTCTACGGGCGGTTTTTCAGCGTTTTTTGAACCTGCCGAGTAAATCGGGTCTCGTGCTGTCTGGACTCCCGATTTACTCGGCATTCTGGAGGGGTTATCCACAGGCAAAGCCCGATTTACTCGGCAGGTTTGCGTTTGAAAGGCGCGTTGGACCCCCGATTTACTCGGCATTCTGGATGGGTTATCCACAGGCAAAGCCCGATTTACTCGGCAGGTTCCGTGTGGGTTGTCCACAGGCAAAGCCCGATTTACTCGGCAGGTTCGTCCGGCAGAGGCCCGATTTACTCGGCAGGAATACCGATTTACTCGGCAGGTTCGGTGGAGTTATCCACAGAAAAAGCCCGATTTACTCGGCAGGTTGGTCCGAAAAACACCGTCTGGCACGCAGCTCGGCCCCGGCTCCTTGTTGTTGTTGTTAACAACATTTCTTTTATCTTTTAAAAAACAAAAAAACAAACAACAATCAAGGGGGGCTGACCCCGCGTTCCGTGGCGACCCTGCTCACCCGGCCCGGCCTGATAGAGTCAGGACAGAGGACTTCCCGATATGCCACGCTCCCGCAAGAAAGTGACGGTCCCCCCCCAGCGTCCCGGTGAGATCACGCGCTTCGACGAGGCGAACTCCGCGCGTCTGGGCCTGATCTGCGTGCAGGAGCGCATCCCCAGCGATTACACCCGCTGGGATCACGAGTGGACGGTCGAGGACCGCACCGCCCGCCTGACCTGCATCTCCCCCAGCGAGTACGGTGGCGTACCGCACGGCCTGGACGGCGATTTCGCCACCACCCTGAACCTGATGTACCTGGAGCAGGGCTCCCCGGATTCCGGGGAAGTGAACACCACCGCGTACCAGTTGCTCAGCAAATCGGGTTTCCCGGACAGCGGCCAGTACTACCAGGCCCTGCAGGATTCGCTGGACCGCCTCAAGGGCGCCACGTACGCTGCGAGTGAATCCTGGCGCGACAAGCGCTACGACCGCTGGACGACCGTCAAGTTCAACATCATCGAGCAGATCGACGCGGACACCGCGGGTGGCCTGGCGTTCGGTTCGGGCACGCTGCTGCGCATCCGGCTGGCGCGGCCGGTGGTGCAGAGCCTGCGGGCGCAGTACGTCAAACCGCTGGACATGACCTTCGTGCAGAGCCTCAACCGCTCGCTGACACGCAGCCTGTACCGGATTCTGGACGCCCGCCGGTACGACCCGGTGCACCTGAGTGACCCGGTGACCGTCCTGCGCATCCCGCTGCAGCAGTGGGCGCGGGAGTGCAAGTTGCTCGAAACCATGCCGGCGCGCATCAAACGCAACCTGGACGGCGCGCATCAGGAGCTGATCGAGCGGGGGTACCTGCGCAGTGTCACGTACGACGGCGCGCGCCTGAACACCGTGATCGTGTATGAGTTCGGGGACGTGCAGGTGAACCCCCCGGCGCCCGAACCGAGCCTGCAGGTCATCGCGGACTCCCCGCTGGTGGAGGCGCTGTGCCGTGAGGGCGTGGTGTTACCCGTGGCGCGCAAGCTGGTGCACCAGTACGGCGACCTGCACGTCACCACCCGCCTGGAGGCCTTCCAGGCGCTGCTGAGGAGCGGGTACGCGCCGAAGAAACGTTCGGCGCTGCTGGTCGACGTGATCAAGGACGAGGGCGGCAAGTACACGGCGGTCCTGCAGGAACTGGAGGGTGTGGCGCCGGAGGCGACCGTGCCGGAGGTGGCCACACCTGTGCCGGAGCGTCCCGTACGGGCGAAGAAGGCGGCTGTCACGCCCGCGGCGGAACTCGATGAGCTGACCGAGCGGATGAATTCGGAGTTCAGTGCGCTGCCGCGTGAGGAGCAGGCGGCGCGAGCGCTGACGCAGGTGCGGATGTTCGTGGGGCGCGAGTTGCGTGAGCATCACCTGCGCGGCCTGATGGCCGCCATGCTGTCCGGCGACGCCGATCCGGTGGAGGTGCAGCGTGAGGTGATCCGCGCGGCCAGTGAGTTGCGCCTGCCGGAGTTCGCGCAGCAGCTCCGCGAAACGCATGAATCCGGCGGAAGCTGAAGACCGTTCCGGATGCAGCCCGGTGATGTACAGCGAGGGACGGCGAGTCGGATGGGTCTTGCGGGCGCTGAATGGTCCCTTGAAGGCGCTTGAAGCCGCTGGGCCGTACCCTGGTAGGGTCACTGCTCTGGAGGCCCCTTCCTGGCCTTCCTGTGGGCCTGCCTGATCCGGGCGGCCGGAAGGGAAGACCTCCGGGCTGCGTGCAGCCGCGACTGGCGGTAGCATGCAGCCACTGATGAACGTGATTACTTTCTTCAACCACGCGGGCGGAGTCGGGAAGTCCAGTTCCGTGCGGGACGTCGGCTTCACCCTCAGCACCCTCGGCTTCCGGGTGCTGCTGATCGACGCGGACCCGCAGGCGAACCTGACCGACTGGCTGGGTGTCCGGACTGTCGAGCGGGACGGACAGGTGCGTGACATCGAGCTGGAAGACACGCTGTACCCGGCGGTGCTGGGCGACGACGACAGTGAACTGGCCCTGCCGCAGCCCGTGCGGGTGCACGGCATGGACCTGATTCCCGGTCACCTGGATGTGGCGACCATCGAGCCGCTGCTGCCGGGGCAACTGATGGGCGTGCTGCGCCTCAAGGACGCCCTGAAACCCCTGGCGGACCGCTACGATTTCGTGCTGATCGACCCGCCGCCCAGCCTGGGCCAGCTGAGCGCCCTGGCCGTCATCGCGGCGGATCACGTGGTCGTGCCGGTCCCGGCCAGCGGCAAGGGCCTCAAGGGCCTGCAGACCGTGAACGTGATGCTCTCGCGGTTCCGGAAGGCCAACCCGTCCCTGAAACTCGCCATGATTCTGGTCACGCAGTACAACGACACCACCAACCACTCCCGCGAGAGCCTCGCGCAGCTGCACGCGCAGTTCGGGCGGCTGGGGCCGGTCAGCACGCCGCTCACGTACCGCCCGGCGCTGTACCCGGACTCGCAACTGCACGGCTCTCCCCTGCCGGAGTTCGCGCGGCGTAACCCCGTGACCGCCGAGATCCTGACCGTCACGCAGCAGCTGCTGACGGCGCTGGGCCTGCCGCTGGAGGCCCCCGCTCCGCAGAAAACCCCGGCTTCAAAGGCCGGGCCGCGCAAGGGCAGCGGGACGGTCAGGGCCGCGCCGAAGGCGGCGAAGCATGACTAAGAAAGGTCGCGCCCGCGCCGACGCGTTCAGCTCCCTGCTGGGCGGCCTGCCCGTGACGCCCGACGCCGCGCAGGGTATTGCGCTCGATCAGATTCGCGTGCGGCCCGATCAACCCAGGCGGTACTTCGATGACGGCGCGCTGGACTCCCTGACCGAGAGCGTCCGCCAGCAGGGCATCCTGCAACCGGTGCTGCTGCGGCCCGTGACGGGCGGGTACGAACTGATTGCCGGGGAGCGGCGCCTGCGGGCCGCGCGGCAGGCGGGCCTGAGCGAGATTCCGGCGACTGTGCGCGAGGTCAGCGACGAGGATGTGCCGCTGCTGGCGGCGCTGGAAAACCTGCAACGCCAGGACCTGAACCCGCTCGACGAGGTCGAGGCGATCCTGGCCCTCACCGCGCAGGAACTGCAGGTGCCCGTGCCGGAGGTCGTGCCGCTCCTGCACGCCCAGCGGCGCGCACCCGACCCGGACACCGTGGCCCGGCTGGACGCCGTGTTCGCCCGCCTGGGACGCGGCAGCTGGGCGTCGTTCGCGGCGAACAGGGCGGGCGTGCTGCGCTTCCCGCCGGACCTGCTGACCCTGATGCGTTCGGGGCAACTGGAGTACACCCGCGCCGCCGCGCTGGCACGCATCAAGGACGACGCCCTGCGCCGCGAGTGGACGGAACGCGCCCTGAACGAGGGCCTGGGTGTCCGTGAGATCGCGGCCGCCCGCCGCGCCGCGCCGTCACCGGACTCACGCACGCAGCGGGTACGCCGCCTGATCGACGACCGGCGCATCGCGGCGCTGGGCCGCCGGGAGCAAGGCCGCGTGCAGAAGCTCCTCGATGAACTCGAATCCCTGCTGGCAACCCCGCAGGACTCGGACTGAAACTGGCCTGCTCATAACGTTATGAGCAGGCGGCCGGGGGCCGGGTCATACGGATCCTGTCTGTTTCGCCGACAACCCGGAACATCGCCAGGTTGCCAGCTCCACGCCCAGAACCCGCCCTGCTCCTATTCGCTCTGCTGCGCAGCTCTACGAGTCCGCTTGGACCCAGCGGGTTTTGCAACCCATTCAATCGGAGTCCGTGTCAGAGCCAGCCCTTGTGACGTGCGGTCCGGGCGGCCTCCACGCGGTTTTCCGCGCCGAGTTTCCCGATCGCGGCGGACAGGTAATTGCGGACCGTGCCTTCCGAGAGCTTCAGTTCGGCGGCCATCGCGGCGGTACTCGCGCCGCTCTCGGCGGCGCGCAGCACCTGCCGTTCCCGTTCGGTCAGCGGGTCGCCCTCGCCCCACGCCTCGGCGGCCAGGGCCGGGTCAATGGCCCGCCCGCCCGCATGCACCCGGCGGATGGCGCCTGCGAGTTCGCTGGCCGGCGCGTCCTTGAGCAGGTACCCGCGCGCGCCGACATCCAGTGCGCGGCGCAGGTACCCGCCGCGCGCGAAGGTCGTCACGATCACCACCCGCGTGCCCGGCAGGTCCCGCGTCACGCGCGCCGCGAGGTCCAGGCCGCTCAGGCGCGGCATCTCGATGTCCGTGACCAGTACGTCGGGCTTCAGGGCCTGCGCCTGCGCCCAGGCGGTCTCGCCGTCCGGCGCGCCGCCCACCACGGTCAGGTCGTCTTCCAGGGACAGCAGCGCGGACAGGGCGCCCAGCACCAGCGCCTGATCCTCGGCCAGCAGCACGCGGATCACAGCCGCTCCAGGCGCGCCTCGCGGGCAGCGGGGGCGGTGGGCGGGACAGTAGTGGCCGCGCCGCGGGCGCCCTGGCCTTCCTCGCCGGGCAGCGTGGCGCTCAGGGTGGTGCCGCCGCGCCCGTCGCGGCGCAGGGTGCCGCCGATGGCGCGCAGCCGCTCGCGCATGCCGGTCAGGCCGCTGCCTTCCGGGTGGGTGCCGCCCACCCCGTCATCCCGGACGACCAGTTGCCAGCCGCGCTCGTGCGGGGTCAGGCTGACCTGCACCTCGCGGGCGCGGGCGTGCCGGACGACGTTCGTGACCGCCTCGCGCAGCAGCATGGCGGCCGCCTGCTCGGTGCGGGGCGGCAGGGCAGGCAGCGGCCCGGTCACGTGCAGGCGCACCCCGGCCGTATCGAGCGCGACCTTCGCGCGGGCCAGTTCGGCGTTGACGCCGCTGCCCCGGTACCCGCTGACGGCGGCGCGCACCTCCGCGAGCGCCTCACGGCCGATGCGTTCGACCTCGCGGATCTCGCCTGCCGCGCGGGCCGGGTCGCGTTCGGCGAGTTTTCCGGCCAGTTCGCTTTTCAGGACGATCACGCTCAGGGTGTGGCCCAGCAGGTCGTGCAGGTCACGGGCGATGCGTTCGCGTTCGGCGTCGGCCGCCAGCCGCTCCTGTTCGGCCTGCACCTCGCTCAGGCGGGCGTCGGCCACGTTCCGCCGGAACGACGCGTGATTGGCGTACGCGGCGACCAGCGTGAACAGCATGTTCGGCGCGAGCCACCCCAGGTCCGACGTGGTGTACTGCCCGTTCCAGAACGGCAGGGCCATGACCGCCACGTTCAGGAACGCCAGCCACAACGCCGCGCTCACGCGCCCCTGGTAGCCGATGACGCTGCCCCCGTAGATCAGGAACGCGGTCGCGCCGCCGCTGGACACCGGGAACAGCAGCGCGTACGCCACCAGCGCGTACGCCCACCCGGCCAGCGCCCAGCGGGTCGCGCGCCCGGGCGAGCGGAAGAAGAACACCCGCGCGTACACGGCCACGAACCCCAGCGTGACCGGCCAGAACAGCGCCCACTCCCCGGCCGTGCGCGGCTGCGCGAAGAACCCCATGACCGGGTACACCAGGAACGCCAGCCACAGCAGTGGAAACCACGCCCACACGGTCCTTCGCCCGGCTTTCATGCTGCCCAGCCTACCCTTCCGGGCGGCCGTGCGGGCGCAGGGTGCGCCGCGCGCGTCACTGTTCGCGGGCCTCGTCGCGGCGCAGGCCCCACGCGGCCAGCGTGCCGAACAGCAGCGTGAATGCCGCGAGGGCCAGCCAGTGCCCGGCCTCCGCGCCGGTCTGCCCGGCGACCGTGCCGCGCGCCACGGCGCCCAGGTGCGAGGCCGGCAGGTACGGCGCGGCCCGCTGGATGAAGTCCGGCATGCTGCCCAGCGGCGTGAACAGCCCCGACGCGAAGGACATCAGGACGCTCACGATGTTCGCCGTGATCTGCGCCGCCGCCGGGCTCACCAGGAACCCCACGCACAACCCCATCGCGATGAGCGGAATCATGCCCAGCAGCATCTTGAGCAGCAGCAGCAGCGCCGTGCCCGCCGGGATGGTCACGCCGCCCGCCAGGTGCGCGAAGGCGTACAGCACGCCCAGGCTCAGGGCGCTGAAGCACAGGGCCGCCGCGACCTTCCCGCCGAAGTACACCCCGGCCGGCATGGGGGACGCCCGCAGCAGCCGCAACCACCCGCCCGTGCGTTCCAGCGCGACCGCCGAACCGAACGAGAACATCGCCAGCGACAGCAGCGAGTACGCCCCGAAATTCACCAGGATCAGCGGCCCGACCTTCACGCCCGCAGCGGTCGTCTCGTTCACGGCGCTCAGGCCGAACAGCGCGAAGAACATCACGGGAAAGCCGATGGTGCCCACCGCGAACATCGGATTTCTGAGCATGCGCCGTAATTCCGCTCCGGCGAGGCCCAGCAGGGCGGGCGTCAGGGGCGCGCGGGCAGCGGTGCGGGCAGCGGCGGGCAGGTCGGTCAGGGAACGGGTCATGGTGAACACTCCAGTCAGGCGCGGCCCTCACGGGAGCCGGATGAGGCGGGACAGGCGGGCGAAGGGTCGGTCAGGCGGGCGCGCGGGTCAGGTTCAGGAAGGCGTCCTCCAGGCTGGCGCGGCTGACTTCCAGTTCGCTCAGCGGCGTGCCCTGCGCGAACAGGGCGCCCAGCAGCGCCTCGGGCGCCGACGTGCGCAGGGTCGCGTGCCCCCGGTCATCCACCTCGGCCGCCTCCACGCCCGGCAGGGACTGCAGCTGCGCCAGGACCAGGTCGCTCGTGAAACGCACGCGCGCCCCGCCCGCCTGCGAGCGCAGCGCCTCCGGCGTGCCGTCGGCCAGCACCGCGCCTGCGTTCATGACGATCACGCGGTCCGCGGCCCGCTCGGCCTCCTCGAGGTAATGGGTGGTCAGCAGGATCGTCCGGCCCGCCGTGCGTAACTCGGTCACGGCGTCCCAGAACGCCAGGCGACTCTGGGCGTCCATGCCGGTCGTCGGTTCGTCGATCAGCAGCACCTCCGGGTTGCCCACGACCGCCAGCGCGAACGCCAGGCGCCGCTTCTGCCCGCCGGACAGCGCGCCCGCCCGCCTTCCGGCCACGCCGCCCAGATCCGCGAGCCCGAGGGCCTGATCCACCGCCAGCGGCGCCGGGTAGAACCGCGCGAACAGCGTCACCGCCTCACGCACCGTCAGGGCCAGCGGAATGGCGCTCTCCTGCGGCATCGACCCGATCCGGGAGCGCACCGCGCCGCCACGCGGGTCGCCGCCCAGCACCTGCACCTGCCCGGCCGTGGGCGCCCCCAGGCCCAGCATCAGGCTGATGGCGGTGGTCTTCCCCGCCCCGTTCGGGCCGAGCAGCGCCGTCAACTCCCCGGAACGCACCTCCAGGGTCAGGTCACGCAGGGCCGTGACCGGCCCGAAGGTCTTGCGGACGTCACTGAGCACGATGGCTGAACTGAAATCGGTGCGGCGCGCGGTCGTCATGCCTTCAGCCTGCGCCTCGCGGCCCGCGCACTCCAGTGCCGCCTGTCAGGCACACCGGATGACAGGTGTCATACGGACTCCGGTTGAACGGTGGCGCAGCGTCTCCGGGCATGTCTGCCGTCATGTGCACGCCCGGGGGCTGGACGGCCGGGCAGGGGGCGTGGTAACATACCTGACCCTTTTGGGGATGACCCGGTTTCGACGGGGATCACTGAGCGGGACGTTGCGAGCCGAGGATGGTCGTTGGCCTCGTTAATCATCGACTAAAGCCTTTAACTGGCAACAACAACAGCAACACCTTCGCCTTCGCTGCATAAGTGAAGCAGTGACCAGGAAGCCCGGCCATTGGCGTCCTGCGAACTTCCAAAAGATGGCTAGCCTGAGCCGACGCTCCTGAGCACGGGCGAAATTTAAGGAGCTGGGGTTGAAAGCAGCGTGTCCCTGCGCGACTGAAACCTGAGATTCAAATCATGGACTACGCTCGTAGAGACTAGCGCAATGGGTCTTCGGACGGCGGTTCGACTCCGCCCATCTCCACCAGTCGGCGCTTCAGGCCCACCAGCCTGAAGCGCTTCTCTTTGCAGGCTCAGCCGGTCACGCCACGGGCGCGTGCCAGCGGGTCGCCCAGCAGCGCCGCGCCGACCCACTCGCCGTCCGAGTCCGGGGCGAGCAGCACCCGCACCTTCAGGGCCGGGTTGAACACGTAGAAGCCGTGCGCGGCGCGCGTCCAGAGCTTCCGGGCCGGTACGTAACTGCTGCCCTCCTCGGCGCGGGCCAGAACGTGATTGAAGTACGTCCGTTTGCGGCGGGCCTCGCGCAGCACCGTGAGTGGGAAGTGCTCCAGGTTGGTCTGCAGCGCGTCGACGAAGAACCCGACCTCACGGACGCGCAATTCACGCGGCCCGAGTTCCGGGTGCACCAGCCCGGAGGTGTAGTGCGGCCACTGCGCGAGCATCACGCTCAGGAAGTAGAATTCCGCGCCGTCCGGCGCCAGTCGCGTCAGGCGGTCCCCGACCAGCACGTCCAGATGCGCCGGGCGCAGCCGCTCCCACAGTGGCCCCAGGCGGGTCGCCGCGTACTCCGGGTCCTGCATGGCCCGGTCCAGCGCCAGCATGTGCGGCGTGCGGCCGAACAGGTCCGTCTGGTTCACGTCCGCTCCGCGTTCCAGCAGCGCGTCGACCAGCCGGACCCTGCCGTGCAGGGTGGCCAGCATCAGCGGCGTGAGGTTCTCCTGCGTGCGGTGATCCACCCCGTAGCGTTCCGTGTCGGCCAGCACGGCTTTCAGGTTGTCGGTCTCGTAGGGCCTGCGGTACTTGTCCAGCACGCCCTGCCGCTGCAGGCGGCGGTCCTTGTCGGTGTTCCGCAGGAACGACTGGGCGGGTTTGATCTTCAGGTCCCGCAACTCTTCCAGCAGCGGCGCGTCCAGGTTCAGCAGCGCGTAATCCGTGAGTTCACGCGCCCGTTTCACGTCACCCGGATGCTGCCGGGCGTCCTGGCGCAGGCGGGTCAGTACCTCTGGCGTCCAGACTTCCCACGGCACCGGTTTCTGCTGCAGGATCCGGCGGCGGATGTCACTGGCCTGCTCCTTCTTGCCCTGCAGTTCCAGCTTGCGGGCCTCGCGTTCCCAGTCGTCCCGGCTGGCGCGTTTCACCCGGAGTTGCTCGGCCTCGTCGCCCACCTGCACGCCCAGCAGCGACAGCAGCGGGTGGCGGGTGTCGGACTCGATCATCGTCACCCGGTTCACCGCGCGGGTCACGGCGACGTACAGGGCGTTCACGTAGAACTTGTAGATCTCCAGCGACTTGTCGCTCTTGTCCCTGGCGCGCGCGTACCCCAGTTCGTCCTTCTGCAGGTCGGCCGGGGTCACGCCCTGCGTGATCTCCTGGTACGTCTGCCGCGCGCCGCTGATGAAGTTATGCAGGATGATGTTCGGGTACTCCAGGCCCTTGGCCTCGTGCACGCTGAAGATCAGCGGCGTTCCGAACGCCCTGCGCGCCGCGTCCTTGTCCTCGTCTCGCAGGACCAGCACGGCGTACTCGGTACTGCCGCGGATCTGGTCGTCCAGGTGTTTTTTCACGCGTGGGTCGTCGGGCAGGAAGGTCACGCCGCCCGGATCGCCTGCCACGGCCCGCACCAGGAAGTTACTCTCGCGGTCCACGCTGCCAAAGCGGGCATGCTTGATTTTCAGCAGGTCGTTCGCGACCCGCGTCACCTCCCCCGAATTCCGGAAGTTGGCCTGCAGCACACTGATCTTCTGCCGCTCGGCCAGTTCCGGATCGCGGTACAGCAGTGTCTTGACGGCCGCCCACGAGAAGAAGTTCGGGTGGACGATCTGGTTGGAATCCCCGCACAGCAGGAACTGCCCCGGCGTTCGCAGCGTTCCCAGGATCAGCGCCAGTTGCGCCGCCGTGAGGTCCTGCACCTCGTCCACCACCACGAAATCGTACGTGGGACTCACGCCGCGCAGGTACGCCGAGGCGATCAGGGACGCGTCGTACAGGCCGCTGCCGTCCAGCCATTTCAGGTACTTCCCGAACAGGTCGTACACGCCCGGCCGCTGCTCGGCGCTGTAGATGCTCTGCCGCACGCCGAGACCCAGGTACGCCTCGCGGGACAGCGGGCCGCCCGGATCGCTGCTCAGGACGCCCCGGAACTCCTCGAACAGCTGGTGCGCGTCCGTGAATTTCAGGCCCGGCTGCCGCGCCGCCCAGTCCCGGAAGTCCCCGAACGTCACCTCACGGCCCGCCGGAACGCGGATGGTCCGCAGGAAATCCGTGAACGACAGGAACGCCACCTCCTGCGACTCGTTCTCGAACCCGTGCGCGCCGTACAGCTGCGCGGCACTCTGCGCGAGGTACGGCGAGAGCGTCACGTACAGCACCTGCCCCGGCACGTCCCGCAGTTTCTGCAGGGTCAGCGCCGTCTTCCCACTCCCTGCCGACCCCACCAGGATCACCGGCGCGGGCGTCCGGTACACCGCGTCCTGCGTGTCGTCGAAGGAGATCACCTTGTCCAGCAGGTGAAACTCACGGCGGGTCGGGTGCAGGTACCGCACTGCCTGCGCCTCCTCGCTCGCCTGCGCCGCACTGAAATCCGGCAGTTTCGAGTCGTCGATGGCCGCGCCGCGCAGGAACCGCGATTTCTCGTAGGCGTGCTGATGAATGACCTCCAGCGCCAGACAGACCGTCTCTGGACCACTGCGCACGAAGGTGAGCAGCAGGCGGTTGGTGTCGTCGAGCTTGGCGCGGTAGTACGGCCCCTGCGCCAGCTTCTTCACGTCCGGCGACCTGAAATCGTCCCGTTCGATCGCCTCCTGAACCTTCTTCAGTTGCCGCTTGACCCGGCCGGTCTCCAGATCCCTGTACGACAGAAAACGCATGCCGATCAGAATACCGTTCCAGTACCCGGCGCGGTCCGCTCATAACGTTATGAGCACGGTGGCCGTGCACACATCGCCCGGAGACACACACGACGCGCTCAGGGACCCCACGAGCAAAGCGGACTCCAGAGGCAGAACCCGGACACCACCTTCAGACCTGCACATGGGAGCCATGTTCCGGCACCACGCGGGCCGGGCAGCGGAACGCCCCTGCCCACACCAGCATCCGCTCATAACGTTATGAGCAGACTCGACTCGCTGGCTGAAATGGCCGCCTCTCTCAGGCTGGACGTCACGCGGGCCTCTACTGCTGGGGGCTGGCCGGGTGGTCGCTCAGGGCGTGGTCGATCTCGGCGCGATTGGGCATGCTGGATTCGCCATCAAGCGGGTCGGGAAGCGGAACGAGTCTCCGTGGATCAACACTTGCTCATAACGTTATGAGCAGGTGACGGCGTCCCTTTGCGCGGATTCATCCGCCGGGTCATGCGGACTTCGATTGGATGGCCTGCAACGTCGCCGGGTCCGAGCGGACGTGATTGGGAGCCGAAGCGAATTCCGGGCGTGGAGTCGGCAGCCCGGCCCCCGCTTCGGTTGGATGGCGAAGCGGACGGATGACAGGCGATGGGTGCAACTCGCTGCCTGCGCCTGCCTGTGTGACAGAGCGGCGGCCTCTCATCCAGAAATGGGAGGCCGCCACGGGCGAAGGCGTGAAGTTGCTCGCAGGAGGCGCGGGTCAGGCGCCGCAGCTCACTTCGTAATCAGGGTGAGCGGCACGGGGACGTTCACAGTCTTGGCGGGAACCTTGCCGGTCTTGATGATGGTCAGGGCGCGCTGCACACCCAGTTTGCCGATGTCGGCGGGGCGCTGCGCGACGGTGGCGGCCAGCTTGCCGGCCCTGACGGCCGCGACGGCGTCCGGCGTGGCGTCGAAACCGACGACGACGATCTTGCGTTTGCTGGACGCGATGGCCTGCGCCGCACCGAGCGCCATCTCGTCGTTGTGGGCGAACACGGCGGCGATGGTCGGCTGGGACTGCAGGATGTTCTCCATGACGCTCAGGCCCTTGGCGCGGTTGAAGTCGGCGGGCTGGCTGGCCACGCGTTTCAGGGCAGGCGCCGCTTTCAGGGCCGCGTTGAAGCCCGCGCCGCGGTCACGGGCGGCGCTGGAGCCGGGAATGCCCTGCAACTCGACGACGTTGCCCTTGCCGCCCAGCAGTTTCTTGATGTACTCGCCGGCCATCTTGCCACCGGCGACATTGTCTGAGGCGACGTGGTAGGCGACCTGACCGCCGTTGGCGCTGCGGTCGACGGTGATGACGGGGATCTTCGCGGCGTTCGCGGCCATGATGCTGGGAATGATGGCGTCACTGTCTGTGGCGTTCACGATGATGACCTTCACCTTGCGGGTGATCAGGTCCTCGATGTCGCTGGCCTGCTTGTCGGCGCGGTCCTGGGCGTCCAGTACGACCAGGTCGGCCCCGCCGGCGGTAGCGGCCTTTTTGGCGCCGTCGCGCAGCTCGACGAAGAAGGGGTTGTTCAGGGTGCTGAGGCTCAGGCCGATCACGGGGCGGGACTGGGCGGCGGCGGTGCTGGCGAGGGCGAGCAGGATCAGGGACAGGTGCTTTTTCATGATGGACCTCCGGGGTCTGTGTGGGGAACTCAGGGGCAGGGGCGGTTCAGGAGCGGTTGAGCAGGCGTTCGAGCAGCAGCGCGCCGAGGATGACGCCGCCCTTGACGATCTGCTGGTAGAAGGCGTTCACGTCGAGCAGGTTCATGGCGTTGTTGAGTACCCCGATGATCAGGGCGCCCAGCAGCGTGCCGATGACGCTGCCACGCCCGCCGGAGAGGCTGGTGCCGCCCACGACGACGGCGGCGATGGCGTCGAGTTCGAAGCCGCTGCCGGCGGTGGGTTGCGCGGAGTACAGGCGGGAGGTAAGGAGTAGCGCGGCGACGGCGCTCAACAGGCCGCTGAAGGCGTACACGGTGACTTTCAGGCGTTCGACGTTCAGTCCGGCGAAGCGGGCGGCGTCCTCGCTGCTGCCCAGCGCGTAGAGGCCGCGGCCCCAGGCGGTGCGGCGCAGCAGGAACCACGACAGGCCCAGCGCCAGCAGCGCCACGCCCGCGATGCTGGGCAGGCCGAACCAGTCTGCGTTCCCGATGTTCTGGAAGGAGGCGCTCAGGCCGCTGACGGGCGTGCCGTCGGTCATGACCAGGGTCACGCCGCGCCAGATGGTGAGCGCGGCCAGCGTGACCACGAAGGGCGCGATGCGGCCGTACGCGACGATCACGCCGTTCAGCGCGCCGATCAGGCTGCCGCCGATCAGGACCAGGAGTGCCGTCAGCGGGAACGGCAGGCCTGCCTGGTCCAGCAGCGCGGCGCTCACGCCGATCACGGCGAGCATGGCGCCCACGGACAGGTCGATCCCGGCGGTCAGGATCACGGCTGTCATGCCGAAGGCCAGCAGGGCGTTCACGCTGGTCTGGCGGGCGATGTTCAGGAGGTTGCTGCCGGTCAGGAACCGGTCGGAGAGCAGGCTGGCCAGCAGGACCAGCGCCGCGAAGATGATCCACAGGCCGTAGCGGCTGATGGTCAGGCGGACAGGATTAGACGGCGTTTGCGCCAGTGACATGGGCGGTGACCTCCTCGAGTGAAACGGGGGCGTGCAGTTCGGCGGCCAGCGCGCCGTCACGGAAGACGAGGATGCGCTGCGCGAGACCCAGCACTTCGGGCGAGTCGCTGCTGGACAGCACGACCGGCAGTCCCTCACGGGCGAGGCGGGCGATGACCTCGTAGATCTCCTCGCGCGCGCCGATGTCGACGCCGCGGGTGGGTTCTTCCAGGACCAGGGCCTGCGGGCGCGTGGCGAGGACGCGGCCCAGCACGACCTTCTGCTGGTTCCCGCCGGACAGGGAGCCCACGCGGTATGCGGGGTCCTGCGGGCGGACGTGCAGGTCGGTCATCCACTGCCGGGCCAGTCGGTCCTCGGCTGCCGGGTCGATCACGCCGAGGCGGGTGATCTGGTCCAGGCTGGACAGCGCGAGGTTCTCGCGGATGCTGCCTTCCAGCACGGCTCCCTCGGTCTTGCGGTCCTCGGGGACCACGCCGATTCCGGCGCGGCGTGCGTCGCGTAGCGAGCGGACGGGGCGGCCGTTCCAGCGGCTGTGGCCGTCCGCTCCGATCAGGGCGCGGGTGGCGGCGGTGCGGCCACTGCCGATGATGCCGACCAGTCCGACGATCTCACCGCGCCGCAGCGTCAGTTCGAAGGGGGCGCCTGCGCGGGGCTGCACCTGCACGTGGAAGGCCTCGGCGTCCTGCGGGGCACCCACGCGGGACTGCACCTCGACGTGACGGCCGACCATCCACTCGATCACCTGCGCGGGCGTGGTGTCCTTCACGTCTGCCGTGGCGACCTGCCGCCCGTCGCGCAGGACCGTCACCCGGTCGGCCATGCGGAAGACTTCCGCGAGGTGATGCGAGATGTACACGACGGCCACGCCGCGCGCCCGGACCTGCGCGATGAACGTGAACAGCTGCTCGACTTCCGGGCTGGTCAGGGGCGCGGTGGGTTCGTCCAGGATCAGGACCTGGGTGTCGCCGGTCAGGGCGCGGGCGATGGCGACCATCTGCCGCTCCCCGACCGTCAGGGTGCGCAGCGGGCGGCCCAGCGGCAGGTCGAGGTTCAGGGCGGCGAGTTGCGCGCGGGCGCGCTGTTGCAGGGCGCGGTCGGTGACGGCGGCAGGCATCTGTCCCAGGAACAGGTTCTCCTCGACGGTCAGGTCCGGCGCGAGGCTCAGTTCCTGGAACAGCATCCGCACGCCGCTGCGGGACGCCTCGGCCACGCTGCGGAACCGGACGGGCTGACCGTTCAGCAGCACCTCGCCGCTGCTGGGGGGTTGCACGCCCGCCAGGATCTTCATCAGGGTGCTCTTGCCGGCGCCGTTCTCGCCCAGCAGCGCGTGAACCTCGCCGGGGCGGATGTCGAGGTCGATGCCGTGCAGGACCGTCACGGGACCGAAGCTGCGGGTGATGCCGCGCATGCTCAGGCGCGGGGCTGGCGCAGCGGTCATCAGAAGTTCACCCCGCAGTGCAGGATCACGTTCGCGTACGGCGTGACCTCCCCGGTGCGGATCACGGCGAGCGCGCCGGACAGCGAGGCCTTGAGGGCGTCGTGCGTGATCTCGTCGTGCGTGATCCTGTCGGGTGCCTGCTGCAGGGTGTCCAGCAGCCGGGCGTGCCACTGCGGGGAGTGCTGCCGCGTCTCGCTGGCGACCGTGACGCGCTCGACGACCAGTTCGCCCAGCACGGCGCTCAGCACGTCCAGCAGGGAGGGCAGTCCGGCGCTCACACCCAGTTCGATGCGGGGCGTTCCGGCGGGGATGGGCAGGCCGGTGTCGGCCAGCACGATGGTCTGGGTGTGCCCGGCGCGGGCGACCAGCGCGCTGAGTTCCGGGTGCAGCAGGCCGCTGCGGTTCACGCGGGCCTCCCGGCGCCCGGGTCACTGTCCGGATCGCTTTTCAGGGCGTGGTCGATCTCGGCGCGACTGGGCATGCTGGGCTGCGCGCCCTCGCGGGTGCAGGCCAGGGAGGCGGCGACGCTGGCCTCCTGCATGGCCTGCGGGAGGCTCAGGCCCGCGCCGAGCGCGCCGGTCAGGACGCCCACGAAGGTGTCGCCCGCGCCGGTCGTGTCGCGCACCGTGACGGGATGGGCGGGCACCTCAAGCCAGTGGTCGCCCTGAACGGCGGCGGCGCCCTGGCCGCCCAGCGTGACGATCACCGTCTGCGGCCCGAGGGTCTGGGCGGCGCGCAACTGCTGCGGCAGGTCGCCCGGGCCGACCAGGGTGCTCAGTTCACCCTCGTTGACCACCAGCACGTTCACGTCCGCGAGCAGTCCGGCGGGAAGGGGGGCCTGCGGGGCGGGCGCCGCGTTCAGGATCACCTGCAGTTCACGCTGCCGGGCCGCCCGGGCGTAGGCCTGCACGGCGGGCAGCGGAATTTCGAGTTGCAGGATCAGGTGGGTGACGTCCGTGAAGTCCGGTTCCCGATCCGGGGTCAGCCGGGCGTTGGCGCCGGAGGCGACGGCGATCACGTTCTCGCCGCTGTCCGCGACTGTGATGAACGCCGCGCCGGTGGGGGCGTCCAGGGTCAGGCTGGTGTCCTGCACGCCGCTGTGCGCGAACGAGGCCCGCAGCGGGGCGGCGTAGGGGTCGTCGCCCAGCGCGCCGAAGAAACGGGTCGCGTGGCCGCTGCGGGCGCAGGCGACTGCCTGGTTGGCGCCCTTCCCGCCGGGCGCGGTCGTGAAGGCCGGGCCGAGGACCGTCTCGCCGGGGCGGGGCAGGTGAGGCACGCGGGTGATGAAGTCGAGGTTGGCACTGCCGGCAACGAGAATCACGTGAACCTCCGGGTGGACGCAGTGGGGGCGGGGCCGGTAGAGCCGCGTACGATCAGTTCGGTCGGAACGGGCGGTTCGGCGGGGGCGGGCGTGTCGCTGGGCGGCGTGAGTGCGCGGTCGATGGCGCGGCGGGCCAGCGCCTGGGTGTCCTGCCGGACGGTGGTCAGGGGCGGTGAGCTGAGCGCCGCCCAGGAGATGTCGTCGAAGCCGACCAGCGACAGGTCCGTGGGGACGTTCAGGCCGCGGCTGTGCGCGGCGCTGAGGGCGCCGAGGGCGAGGGTGTCGTTGGCGGCGAGCAGCGCGGTGGCGTCCGGGTGCGCGTCGAGCAGGGCGTGCGTTCCGGCGCGGCCGTCGTCGACGCCGTAGCCGCTGTGGTGAACGGCGCTGGCGGGAATGCTGATCCCGGCGTGCCGGGCGGCGCCGAGCATGCCCTGCACGCGTTCGCCCGGCTGACCCTGACGGTCTGGTCCGGCCAGGATCACGATCCGGCGGTGCCCGAGGGCGATGAGGTGCGCGGCGGCGAGCTGGCCGCCCTGGGCCTTGTCGCTCTGCACGGTGGGCTGGCCGCCGGCGTCACGGTCGATCAGGACCAGTGGAATGGGGGAGGTCAGGGTCTGTCCGGTGCCGACGGCGGGAACGATCAGCAGGGCGTCCACGCCGCGGCGGGTCAGGTTGGTGAGGGCGTCGTGTTGCAGCCGGGGGTCGTCGTGCGAGTCGGCGAGCAGGACGGCGTAGCCGCGTACACGTGCCTCGCGTTCGATGTCCTGCGCGAGTTTGGGGAAGAAGGGGTTGGTGAGGTCCGGGATCAGCAGGCCGAGGGTGGCGCTGCGGCCGGTGCGCAGGGACTGGGCGGCGTGCGAGGGATGGTAGCCGAGGGCGGCGATGGCGTCCCGGACGCGGCGTTCGACGGCGGGACTGACGGGTTTGGTGCCGTTGATGACGAAGGACACGGTGGCGGTGGAGACGCCGGCGTGCCGGGCGACCTGGGTGAGGGTGACGGTGGTGCGTGAGGTCATGGGAAATCCTGGGAGGCGCACCCGAGGTTAAACGTTTAACCTGGAATGTCGAACGAAGGACGATCTGCAGGCAGAAACCGCAGGGCAGCACCTGACAGACGGGCAGCAGCAGAGCCAGAGCAGGCTCGGAGGTGATTTAAACGTTTAACCAGAGTGTAGAGGGACCGTTTCCGCTCCGTCAAGCCCCCCCATCCGGCCACCGAATCCGCCGCGGGCCAGCAGCAGGGCCGCGCGCATACCGTTCTGAACGGACCCGGTTGGTTTCCCCACGGTCCGGGCCGGGAGCGCTGGGGGAAGGGCGTTCAGCCGGTACACCGGTTCTTTACCTGCGCTGCGTACCGTGAACGTGTCCGGCAGTATCACCTGCCCTGACGCCGCCCCTGACCCGCAAGGAGAACCCCCGATGCCCAACCGTGCCCATTCCTGGCCTGCCCTGCTGCTGGTGGCCGACTGCGCGGCGGCCGGAGCGTGGCGGCTCTCTAACCGCTGGCGCGCCGGTTACCTGCTGGGCGCCGTGATCTCGGTCGGGGCGGCGCGGGGGTACGTCCTGACCCGCAGTGTCGGCCTGCCCAGCGTGCGGGACGATATCGGCAACTGGGCCGAACCGGCCGGGACCGTGCCGCTGCTGCTGGAGATCGCGTTCGTGGTGCTGGCGGCCGCCGTCCTGAGCCGCGAAGGCCTGAACGCCGCTGGTCGCCGCGACCTGTCGGACCTGCGCGTTCCCTGAACTGCTCATAACGTTATGAGCAGCTCACGCGGACTCCGGTGGAATGGCCTGCAGCGCCCATTCAATCCGGGTCCGTGTCAGGGGGCGCGGCGCGCCGGACTCTGTGTCGCGCTGCCGGTCACCGCAGTTGCCGGGTGGATTCGCGGATGGTCAGCGACAGGGTGAAGCTGGGCATCGGCGCATTCTGGCCTTGCAGGACGCCCAGGAGGTGGGTGGCCAGCGCCACGCCGATCTGGTAGTGGGCTGGTGCACGGTGGTGAGGGGCGGAAGGGTGAAGGCGCTGGCGGGCAGGTCGTCGAAGCCTACCAGCGAGATGTCGTCCGGGACGCGCAGGCCCTTGCGGTGCAGGGCCAGTCGCGCGCCGGCGGCCATCTGGTCGTTCGCGGCGAACACGGCCGTGAACGGCACGTTGGTGTTCAGCAGGTGCGTCACGGCGCGGTACGCGGGTTGCTCCACGAAATCGCCCGGCACTTCCAGTTCGGGCCGCAGGGGGATGTCGTTGTCCTGAAGGGCCTGGCGGTACCCGAGCAGGCGTTCGTCGGCGTCCTGCTGTTCGCGCGGGCCGCTCAGGTGCACGGTGGCGCGGTGCCCGAGTTCGATCAGGTGGCGGGTGGCGAGGTACGCGCCGTGACGCTGGTCGAGTGTCAGGCACTGCCCTTCGAGGCCCGGAACCGTGCGCCCGAAGAGGATCAGCGGCACGCGGGCGGCCACGCCGGTGAGCGTCTCGTCGCTGAGGGTGCTGCCGAGCAGCAGCAGCGCGTCGGTCCCGCGGTGAATCAGGGTTTCGATGGCCTTGGTCTCGTAGGCGCGGGACCAGTGGCTGCTGTTCACGACCGGGTGGTAGGGCGTGTCCATCAGAAGGTGGCGCGCCCGGCGGGACAGGGCCGCGCCAACACACCTGCCAGAGTATTTAATTGACCTTCATGTTCTTTGCCGTGCGCGTCAATTGGTAGCAATCACCTGTTGGCCGCGCACGGATGAAGGTACGATGAGTGTCCATGGCACAGTCCATCACTGTACTTCTGATCGACGACAACCCGTCCGATCTGTTCCTGGCGCAGGAGGCGTTCTCCGGCTATCACGATCAGGTGACGGTCGTCTCGCACTCCGACGGTGGCGAGGCCCTCGCCTACCTCAGGGACACCCTCCACCCCCTACCGAACGTCATCGTGCTGGACGTCAACATGCCCGGCATGAGTGGATTCGACGTCCTGAAAGCCATCCGCGCGGACCTCACCCTGCGGCACCTTCCGGTGGTGATGCTCAGCACCTCGTCCGACGAGAAGGACATCAACACCGCGTACGATCTGATCACCAGTTCCTACATCGTGAAGAATCCCCATTTCGATCAATTCGCGCGGCAGATCGACAGTTTCGTGAGGTTCTGGCTGGAGTCGCAGTTCAAACAAACCCAGCGGACCTCAGTTGACGACCTGTAGTTCCAGGGTTCCGGCGGCGGCCACCTCGACGGCGGTGACGCTGCCGAGCCCGCCGAGGTCGAGCAGGAAGTCCTGACGGTGGGTCATGCGTTCGGAGTTGGTGACCCTGAATTCGCGGGTGCCCTGATCGCTGGTGACCTTGAAGGTGACGGTGCGGGTGGCGGGGTCGCTGACGCGTACGCGGGCGGCGGCGGTGCTCAGGCCGGGCACGGTGACGCGGGCGCTGCCGGTGCCGCTGGCAGCGGCCACGCTGGTGCCAGCGCCGCGCGCGGCGGCCGTGACGAAACGCAGGTCGCTCTCGGCGGTGTCGTCGCCGCCCAGCAGCGGAATCTGCCAGATCAGCGTGCCGGGTTTGCTCAGCGCATACGCCTCGTCCAGCAGGTAATCCTTGAGGCTGGAGAACACGCCGGCCCCACCGAACGACACATTGTCGATGCGGCGCGAGAGTTCGGCCTGCAGGAACCCGGCGTAGTTCAGGGAGGGGAGGCTGCTGCTGGCGCCGACCAGGACAGTGTCGGCGGCCGCGCCGAGCAGATCGCCGCCTGACTGGATCTTGATCAGGTCGCCGCTGCCGCCGCTGCCCTGCACGGTCAGGGTCTTGAAGATCACGGCCATGGGGCGGCTGTCACCGGGCGCGAAACTGGTCTTGCCGCCGTTGTAGTCCGCGAAGCGCAGGTCCAGGCTGTTCTGCCCGGCGGCCGCGTCGACCGTCCAGGTGCGCGTGACGGTCTCGCCGCGTTTCAGGCCGCTGACGGTGTCGATGACCTTCCCGCCGGACACGACTTCCACGCCCTGTCCGTCGAGGGGCGTTTCGAAGGTGGCGTTCACCTCGACCTTCCCGGCCGTGGCCGTCACGAACGACACGGTCGCGACCGGCCCGAACGCCCAGCGGACGCTGCCCTCGCTGGCACCGAAGTTCCCGGCGGCGGCCACGAGCGGCGCGGCGGGCGCGGCCTGGTAGTCGCCGTACGTTTCGGGCGGGACGCTCAGGCCGCACAGCGCCTGAATCTGCCCCAGGACCGGCTGGTCCTGCACCTGACGGGTGACGGTCCCGGCGCGGATGCTGACGAACGGTGCGGTGCCGGCTGTCTGACCGGCCGCGCGGACCGTGTCGGCGGTGGCTTTCGCGGCGGCCTGCGCGCCCTCGGGTGTCCAGTGGATGTCCTGCCGGAACACCCCGGCGTCCCCCTGCGCGAGGGCGGGCGTCAGCAGGTCGGCGGTGGGCAGCCCGGCGGCGCGCAGGTCACTGACCAGCGCGCGGTAGAAGCCCTGCGCGCCGCTCAGGTCGAACGCTTTCTGGGTGGGGTTTTGCAGGTTCAGGTGCGGCTGCACGAAACTGCGGGGCGGGACGGGCGCCATGACCAGCGTCACGCCCTGCGCTTTCAGGGCGGCGGCGAGTCTGGCGGTGGCGGGAACGAACGCGGCGCGCGCTTCGTTCCAGGGGCGGTTCATCCAGCGGCCGGACAGTTCGTCACCGTAGTAGTAGAACCCCTGCTCGCCCTGGAACATCCAGGCTTTCTGGTCCAGCGTGACGCCGCATGAGGCGGGCACGGCGGTGGCCGGTGTGGCAGCGGCGCGGGCGGGCGCGGCGATCAGTGCGGCGCTCAGCAGGGTCAGGGCGGACAGGACGGCGCGGTGGGTCAGTACAGGCATGGGTGGGTGCTCCTTGGTCGGACGGTGTGTGGGGTCGGACGGTGTGTGGGACGGTGCAGGCGGCCGGATTCGTGTACCGTCAAGGGCCGCTGCGGTGTGATCTGAGGGGGTTACTTGATGGTGGGCGCGACCCATACGGCGCTGCGGGCGCCGCTGCCGAACACGAAGGCGCTGTAGCTCGCGCCGGCTTTCAGGGCCTCGGCGGGAAAGGTCTGCAGGACGCGGGTGCCGTCGGTCACGGCCAGCGCGGCGGTGACGGCGTTCACGCTCAGGGATTTCTGCGTGCCGGGCGCGACACCGTCGAGCAGGCGGGTGCCGCCGTCGGCGGTGGTGAGGCTGGCGGGCGCGTCGCTGAGGTTGTACAGCGTCACGCGGGCCTTCGTGACCCCGCCGGGCTGCTCGGACGGCAGGGCGCGCAGCCGGCCGCCCTGCGCGACCAGCGTGACGTACGTGCCGCCCTGCACGTTCAGTTTCAGGGTGCTGGCGCCCAGTTTCAGGGTGTGTTCGCCCTGCTTGACGACCGTGTAGGCGCTGACGGTCCGGGCGGCCTGCTTGCCGCTGAACGCGCGGCCATCCAGGGTGATGGGGGCGCTGGCGTCCACGCTGGCCACGCGGATGAATGCGGAACCGGCGGGCGGTGCGGGGGCGTACAGGGCTTCCTGCGCGGCGGCGGGCGTGGCGATCAGGGTCAGTGCGGTCAGGGTGGTCAGGGTACGGTTCATGGGAGGCCTCCGGGTGGGGGACAGGAGAGAGCGGGTTCAGAGGAGGGTCGGATGGACGCGTGTGGAAGGGGCGGGGGGTCAGGGCACCTTGAACGGGTGCTGGTCTTCGGAGTCCAGTGGAAGTGGCAGGAAGCGCTGCGGGATCTCCCAGATCAGCACGCGGGGCGGGCTGTCCAGGAAGGCAGGGTCTTGCAGGGCGGGGCGGATGCTGCCGCTGAAGTGCGCGCCTTCGGTGCTGACGTTCAGGACGGCGCTGCCCAGCGCTTCCTGCAGCGCCCCGGCGTAATTGCCGCGCAGGCCGTAACTGCTGCCGGCCAGCATGACCTGCGGGGCCTCGCCGAGCAGGCCGCCGCCGCCGCCGAGGGTGGTTTCGGTCGCCTCGCGGTCCGCGTGGGGGCGCAGGGCGTCCGGGACGTGCTGGAGGCCCATCAGCTTCAGGAGGTCGCCGGGGCGGGCCGTTTCGGGCGCGCGGGTGGTGGTGAAGGTCGCGGCGGGCAGGTCGGCCGCGAGGGTCCGGACGGCCTGCGCGGTGGCCTGCGCGGCGGTGCGGGCGCCGTCCTGATTCCAGTGGGTGTCGGTGCGGTAGTACTGCGGGGTCCGCGTGACGGCGCGCAGCATGGGGGTCATCAGGTCGGCGGTCGCCACGCCCCGCGCGCGCAGCATCGCCTGGTACGTCTCGTACTGCCGGGCGTCCACCCAGCCGGGCAGCGCGCCGCCGGGCAGGTGCGCGGCCTCCACGCGGGTTTTGTTGGGGCTCACGGCG
Source organism: Deinococcus seoulensis (assembly GCF_014648115.1). Taxonomy (NCBI): domain Bacteria; kingdom Thermotogati; phylum Deinococcota; class Deinococci; order Deinococcales; family Deinococcaceae; genus Deinococcus; species Deinococcus seoulensis. The sequence continues at coordinate 49,023 of NZ_BMQM01000012.1, read as the reverse complement.
ACCAGCAGGGTCACGCCGCGCGCCGCGAGGTCCCGTGACAGCCGCGCGGTCAGGTCCGCACGGGCCGTGAGGTGCCGCTGCGCCTGCGGGTGCGCCGCGAGTTCCGAGGTCAGGAACAGCCAGCCGTCCCGTCCCTGGCGGACCTCGTCCGTGCCGCCCCGCACCGTCAGGTACCTCGCGGTGTTCGCCGTGGCGATCAGCGCGTCCCGTCCGGGCAGGTTGGCGTCCAGGTGCGCTTCGAGCGCGTGGAAGGTCTCGCCGCTGCGCAGCGCCTCGCCGCTCAGCGGCACCGGGTGGTGCGGGTCGGGCGTCAGGGCGGCGCGCGCGGCGGCGATCAGCCCGGCGGAGATCAGCAGCAGGAACGTGGCGCCGGTCAGCAGCAGCGGGCGCGGCAGCCGGGCCGCGTCGCGCAGCTGCCCGGCGATCAGGGCGCGTCCGCGGGGGGCCGGGCGGGCGCTGTCGGCCGTGTTGAGGGTGGGGGGAGTGGTCGTCACGTCATCACCTCGAAGTTTCAGAACTGGAAGTACAGGAACGGCGCGTACTGCTGCGCGGCCAGCGTCGCCACGGCCAGCAGGAACACCGGGATCAGCGCGTACTGCGGGGCGCTGCGCAGCGCCGGCCGCTGCTCGGCGCGGCGGTTCCACAGCGGCGCGCCGTACACGACCGCCACGCCCGCAAGCATCACGGCCAGCCGCTCAGGTGTGACCGTGATGGCCACGTCGGGCGTCAGGGCCGCGCCGTTCAGTCCGGCCATCGCGCGGTACACCTCACCGGCGTGCGCGACGTTCTCACTGCGGAACAGCACGCGGCCCAGGATCACGATCAGCATGACTTTAGGCACGGCGTACCACGCGGGCGGCGGCGGACGCCCGAATTTCTTCTTCAGGACCCGTTCGAGGACCAGGAACGCGCCGTTCCACATGCCCCACAGCACGAACGTCCAGTTCGCGCCGTGCCACAGGCCGCCGACCGTCATGGTCAGGAACAGGTTCAGGTTCGTGCGGCCCAGGCCGCGCCGGTTCCCGCCGAGCGGGATGTACACGTACTCCCGCAGGAACGTGCCGAGGCTCACGTGCCAGCGTTGCCAGAACGCCGTGATGGACGTTGCGGTGTACGGGTCCAGGAAGTTCTCGGGGAAGCGGAAGCCCAGCATCAGCGCCAGTCCGATCGCCATGTGGCTGTACCCGGCGAAATCGAAGAACAGTTGCAGGGTGTAGGCCACGCTGCCCAGCCACGCGTCGGCGGCGCTGGGATGCGCGGCCGTGTACGCGGCGTTCACGAGCGGCGCGAGCGGGTCGGCCAGCAGGACCTTCATGCTCAGGCCCATCATGAAGCGCTGCGCGCCGCGCGCGAATTTCTCTGGCGTGTGCGTCCGCTCGCGGAACTGATCGGCCAGCAGGTGAAAGCGCAGGATCGGTCCGGCCACCAGGTGCGGGAACAGACTCACGAACGCCGCGAAATCGATGATGTTGCGCGGCGCTTTCGCCGTGCCGCGGTGCAGGTCCACGAGGTAACTGATCGCGTGGAAGATGTAGAACGACAGGCCGACCGGCAGGACGATCTGCGTCCAGGTGAACTCGTCGAAGCCCAGGACGTTGCGGACGGAGTTGGCGCTGCTGACGGCCATGTTCGCGTACTTGAAGTACCCCAGCAGGGCGAGGTTGCCGGTCACGCCCAGCGTCAGCCATGTCAGGCGGGCGCGTCCGGCGCTGGCCAGCACCCGCCCGCCGGTCAGGTACGTGAAGACGATCACGGTGACCAGCAGTCCCAGCGCTGACGGCAGCGCCCAGGCGTAGAACAGCAGGCTGCCCAGCAGGATCGTCCAGGACCGGGCGCGGGCCGGTGTCAGTGCGTAGGTGATCAGGAAGAGGGGAAGGAAGACCAGCAGGAACACGTACGAACTGAATACCAAGGGACACCACCTGTCTCTGCCTTCGGGGCGGGGAACTGGGAACCCACGGAGCGTAGGCGCGGCCGTCGAACGCGGCCCTTACAGCCTGAAAGTAAGATGAAGATTAAGATGGGTATTTTCACATCAGACACACATCAGCATGCTGGTTTTCGCCGTGTTTCCACGTCCAGGTGGGCGATTTCAGGGTACTTGCAGCCCCGAACCGCCCTGTTTCCATCCACGCCCCGAACCCCTCCCACGCCCCCGGCACAGCCGACCGACACACCGGCCCCTACCGGAAGTTCGCCCGCAGGTGCGCCCAGCAGGGCAATCACGGCCTGTCACGCCTGTACCGCTGGCCTTCACGCAGGCGCGCGTGAGCGGTGCGTGATACCGCCGCCCGTACGCTCCGGGCATCTCATACGGACTCCGCTTGAACGGCTTTGTAAGCCATTCAATCCGGGCGGATGCGAGTAGGAGCCGAAGCGCCCCTCCGGACGTGGAGTTGACAGATCGGTGGTGTTCCGACCTGTTAACGAAATAAACGGAATCCATATCACCCCTTTTCCCTGGAGGTCCACATGCGCCGAACGACCCTGATGATCCTGCCTGCCCTGCTCCTGAGCGCCTGCGGTGGCCCCTCGGGCCCACCGAGTCCCTCCGAACCGGTCGCCGCCACGTCCGGCACCATCAACGGTACCCGCGTGCTCGCGCAGGGCACCTACCAGTTCAGTTTCACACCCAAGGACGGCGAGACCGTCACCGGCAGCGCCCAGATCGCGAAAGCCGAGGTCCGCAACCTCAGCCAGGGCAAAGCCAACGTTAAGGTCTGCGGGAACGTGAAAACCAACGGCGACCTGACCGCCACCCTGACCCTCGACGCCACCGGCAGCATGTCCTGGAACGACCCGGACGAACGCCGCCGCCAGGCCGGACACGCCTTCGCCAAACGCATGCGCAAGCAGGACATGGGCGCCGTGCTGTCCTTCGACTCCACCACCCAGCCCAGCGCGGGCCTGCGCGCCTCGTACCTGTGGCAGGACTTCACAGGCAACCAGGGCCAGATGACCTCCGCCGTGAACCACGCGACCTTCGTGGGAGGCAACACGCCCCTGTACGACGCGATCATGGACGCCAGCGACCTGCTGAAAGCCACCGGCAAGACCAACACCCGCATCCTGATCCTGACCGACGGGGAAGACAACGCCAGCGTGACCACCACCGCTCAGGCCATCGAGTACGCCAACCAGAACCGCACGCCCGTGTACATCGTGGGACTGGACGTGACCGGCAAGGTGGACTTCACGGTCGCCGAGGACATCGCCTCGCAGACCGGCGGGCTGTTCCAGCAGACCAACGACCCCAGCGAACTGACGGGCATGTTCGACAAACTCTTCAACAGCGCCGAGGCCGAAGGCTGCCTGGAACTGAACTTCACCGAAACCCCGCCCGCCGGAACGGTCGTGACCGGCGAACTGGCCATCACCCTCAAGGACAACGGCAAGAAGGACAGCACTGTCGTCACACCCTTCACCGTCACCGTCCGCTGAAGGCTGCCAGGGAACCTCTGGAACGCGGCCCATCAGGAACGCACCGGCCGGCTCCGGGCGCGGCAATCCCCCGCACGCCTTTGCGAATTGTCTGCAGAACGGACGGATTGCTTATCAGGTGTCAGGGGCGGCGTTCCGTTTGACAGGCCAGCGGCCCTTCCCAACCGGGGGGGCGGCGCGCTTGAATGCAGGCGTCAACTGCGTTCATTCCGGGCCTCCCTCTGAACCACGGAGGTCCTCCCGCCTGCTTTCCCGGAGGTTCCCGACCGTGACCCAGCTTCCTTCTGTTCATTCCCTGCATGACCGTGACGTGGTGATCGTCGCGGCCGTCCGCACGCCTATCGGCGCGATCCGTGGCGCGCTGTCCACCGTCCGCCCGGATGATCTGGCCGCGCACGCCATCCGCGAGGCGGTCGCGCGCAGCGGTGTCCCCGCCGATCAGATCGAGGAGGTGATCCTCGGCTGCGCGAACCAGGCGGGCGAGGACAACCGCAACGTGGCCCGCATGGCCGCCCTCCTGGCGGGCCTGCCGGACAGCGTGGCGGGCCTGACCGTGAACCGCCTGTGCGCCAGCGGCCTGTCCGCTGTCAACACGGCGGCCCGCGCGATCCGCAACGGCGACGGGGACGTGTACGTGGCGGGCGGCGTGGAGAGCATGACCCGCGCGCCGCTCGTGATGCCCAAGGGCGCGCAGGCCTTCGCGAACGGCAACGTCACCGCGTATGACACGACGCTGGGCTGGCGCTTCCCGAACCCCGCCATGGAGGCGCTGTTCCCGCTGGAGGCGATGGGGGAGACCGCCGAGAACATCGCGCAGCGCAGCCGCGAGGGCGCGTATGCCGGTGGTGAGATCACCCGCGAGGATCAGGACGCCTTCGCACTGAACAGTCAGCGCAAGACGATGGACGCCCTGAACGCCGGACGCTTCAAGGGCGAGATCGTGCCCGTGCAGGTCAGGGGCCGTAAGGGCGTCACGGTGTTCGACACCGACGAGCACCCCCGCGTGACCCGCACCGAGGGCGGGTTCACCCTCGCGACCGACGAGGCGACCCTGGCAGGCCTGAAACCCGCCTTCCGCAAGGGCGGCAGCGTGACCGCCGGGAACGCCAGTGGCCTGAACGACGGCGCGGCCGCGCTGGTCCTGATGAGCGCCGCGAAGGCCCGCGAGCTGGGCGTCACGCCGCTGGCCCGCTGGGTGGGCGCGGCGGCGGCGGGTGTGGAGGCCCGCGTGATGGGTCTGGGGCCCATCCCCGCCACCCGCAAGCTGCTCTCCCGCACCGGCCTGAGCGTGCAGGACCTGGACCTGATCGAACTGAACGAGGCCTTCGCCGCGCAGGCCCTGGCCTGCATCCGCGAACTGGAATTGCCCGAGGACCGGGTGAACGTGAACGGCGGCGCCATCGCGCTGGGGCACCCGCTGGGCATGAGCGGCGCGCGGCTGATCGTGGCGCTGACGCACGAACTGGCCCGCCGCGAGGGCCGTTACGGACTGGCGACGCTGTGCGTGGGCGTCGGACAGGGCGAGGCCGCGATTATCGAAAGGGTTGAGGCATGACGGCCACCGCAGCCCCTGGCGGCCTGAAGCACGTCCCGGTCATCACCGCCGCCGAGGCCGCTGCGCTGGTGAAGTCCGGCCAGACGCTGCTGGTGGGCGGCTTCGGCATGACCGGCAACCCGGTGCACCTCGTGCACGCGCTGGCCGAGACGGACGTGCGGGACCTGACGTACGTGGCGAACAACGTGGGCGAGGCGGGCCTGAGTGGCGGGCGCCTGCTGCGGGGCGGGCAGCTGAGGAAGGCCATCGGGTCGTTCTTCACGAGCAACCGCGAGGCGGTGGCCGCAGCTCAGGAGGGCCGCCTGGAGGTGCAGCTCATCCCGCAGGGATCACTGGCCGAGGCCCTGCGGGCGGGCGGGGCAGGCATCGGGGGCTTCTACACGCCCACCGCCGCCGGGACCGTCATCGCCGGGGACGCGGACGTGCGCATGCTGAATGGCCGGGAGATGGTCTTCGTGCCGGCCCTGCGCGGCGACGTGGCGTTCGTGCGGGCGTGGCGGGCCGATGAGGCGGGGAACCTCCAGTACCGCCTGACCGAGCAGAACTTCAACCGCGCCATGGCGACTGCCGCCGACCTCGTGGTGGCGGAGGTCGAGGAGATCGTCCCGGTGGGCACCATCCCGCCCGAGCAGGTGCACACGCCGGGGCTGTACGTGGATTACCTCGTGCAGGCGACCCTGACCGCCGACGCGCTGGGCAGCAGCGCCGACGTGAAGGGCAGCAGCAAGAAGGTGGACGAGGCGCGGATGCACATGGCCCGCCGCGCGCTGGCGGAACTGCGGCGCGGGGACGTGGTGAACCTCGGCATCGGCATTCCCACGCTGGTCGCGGACCTGATCACCCCGGAGCACGGCGTGAACCTGCACACCGAGAACGGCATGCTGGGCGTGGGTCCCGCGCCCGAGCAGGGCGGCGCGCTGGACTACCCGGTGAACGCCGGGAAGATCCCCGTCACGGCCCTGCCCGGCGCGAGCTACTTCGACAGCGCCGATTCCTTCGGCATGATCCGGGGCGGGCACGTGGACGTCGCGGTCATGGGTGGGTTGCAGGTGGACGCGCACGCGAACCTCGCGAACTGGGCGGTGCCCGGCAAGCCGCTGCTGGGCGTGGGCGGCGCGATGGACCTCGCCAGCGGCGCCCGGCGCCTGATCATCCTGATGACCCATACCGACCCGGACGGCACGCCGAAAGTGGTCCCCGAGTGCACGCTGCCGCTCACGTCGCGCGGCGCGGTCAGCATGATCATCACCGACAGGGCCGTGTTCGAGTTCCGGGACGGGACGCTGACCCTGACCGAACTGATGCCCGGCGCCACCCTGGACGAAGTGCGGGCGGGCACGGGCGCAGCGTTCGCCGAAGCGCTGGGCTGAACGCCGCGAAACCTGGCCGCCCCACGACCGGACTGAATAGAGTGCAGCGCCGTTCAGTCCGGTCGTGGGGCACCTCCGACCTCCTACGGACTGCCGTTTGTTTCGCCGACAACCCGGAACTTCACCGCCCCTGCCGGCTCCACGCCCGGAGGGGCGCCCGGCTCCCACTCGCTCTGCGGCGCAGCTCTACGAGTCTGTTCGGACCCAGCGGGCTTTGCAGCCCGTTCAATCCGAGTTCGTATCAGGGTGCCGGGAGCGTGTAGCGCAACCGGAACGCGTCGAAGTCACCGAAGTTCACCGGGCGGCCGTCCAGCACCACCGTGTACCCGCCCGGCGCCACCTTCGGCAGTTCCAGGCGGGTCACGCCCTGCTGCAGGGCCTCCAGCCGGACGTCCAGCAGCGGCGCCACCCGCGCCGACGGCGTGCCCTGGTACAGCAGCAGGCGGCAGCGGCAGCCCGGCAGGTCCCCTCCCGGCCCGGTCAGCACGAACTGCAGCAGCGTCGGTCCCTGCGTGCTGAGCGTATCGTCCGCGTCGGTGGAGAAGGTCACCTGCACCTGACCGGCCGACTGCGTCTCGTGCGCCGCCGCCTGAACGGGCAGCGTCAGGCTCAGCAGCGCCAGGATGTACCGACGGGCGCCCCTCACGGCTGCTCCGGGCGGAACGCCGGGTTGCGCGCGACGCTCTCATCCGTCAGGGCGTGCAGGAATGCCTCCAGGTCGTCCAGTTCCGCGTCGGTCAGGCCCAGCGGGCGGATCAGCGGGTCGGCGTTCGGGTTGGGTTCCCCGCCGTCGTTGTACGTCTCCAGCAGGTCCCGCAGGGTCGCGCGACTCCCGTCGTGCAGGTACGGGCCGGTCAGGGCCACGTTCCGCAGGGTGGGCGTCACGAAGCGGCCCACGTCGCCCTCCTGTTCGGTACGTTCGGCCAGACCGATATCCGGGTTGAAGACCCGCATGGCGTTGTTGTGCGCCAGCCCGTCCGTGAAGTCCCGCCCGGTGTGGCAGTGGAAGCACTCGGCCCGGTCGAAGAACAGGTCCATGCCCCGCACCTGCGCCTCGTTCAGGGCCGAGGCGTCCCCCGCGCGGTAGCGGTCGAAGGGACTGTCGCGGCTGGTCAGGGTCCGCTGGAACGCCGCGAGGGCCCGCACGAGGTTCTGCACGCTGGGCGCCTCCCCGAACGCGGCGCGGAACTGCGCGTCGTACGCCGGGTCCGCCTGGAGCCGCCCGCGCAGCAGTTCGGGCGTCATGTCCAGTTCCGCGTGATCCTGAAGGGGAATCATGGCCTGCACCTCCAGGTTGGGGGAGGCGCCCGCCCAGGTCAGGGCCTTGCGGTCCCCGACGTTGATCAGGGTGCTGGCATTGCGTTTTCCCAGGCGCCCCCCTGCGCCGGGACTGACGGCCTGCGGCGCGGTGAAGGCCCGCGCCGGGTCGTGACAGGACGCGCAGGACACCGTGCGGTCACGGCTGAGGATGGGATCGAAGAACAGCTGCCTTCCCAGGGCGACCTTGCCGGGCGTGGTGGGATTGGAAGGTGGGCCGGGCGGCAGCGGGGCCAGGGCCGCACTGGCGGCGGCGGCCGTGGTCAGCAGACCAAGCGCAGTGATGGGCCATTTCATGGTTCACCTCGGCAGGGCGCGGGGCCGCAGGTGGCAGGCCAGTCACGTCCCTGCACAGCTCAGCTCACTTCACGCGGAAGGTGCTCTGCCCGGTGACGGGATGCCCGTCTTCCGAGAGGATCTTCCACGCGATCACGTACTGGCCGGACCGCAGCCTGGCTTTCAGAGGGATGTTCAGTTGCGCGGCCGTGGTGGTGGCACTCAGCGGCAGGCTGGCCAGTCTGTCCGAATCGGCCTTCTCCGCAAGGGCGAGTTGAGCCGCTGCCTGGATGGTCTGCCCAGCCGGTACCGCCATCACCCGGAACGTACTGAAGCGCAGTTCGATGGGCTCGCTGAACTTCAGTTGCACCGCCCTGGGTGCGGCGACCACGGCGTTCAGTGCCGGCGTGATGGAGGAAACGGCCGTGTGCGCGGTCGCCGTGGAGAGCGTCAGGGCAGTCAGGAGCATCAGGATCTTCTTCATGGGAAACCTCGGGTCGGGGCAGACCTCTGCCTGCCCCGGAGTGCGGGTTACTTGACGGTGGTTTTGCTGGCCGGGCCCCTGGCGGGGTCCGCGTCGTCCCACGCGACCACGCTGCCGTCGCTGTACGTCTGGTAGATCTTCCAGACCAGTTCACCGGCCGCCGCCGGGTTCTTCGCCTGGAAGAAGAACCGCGCGTACTCCATCGGCGCCACCCGGCCCTTCCAGACCACCTCGGTCACCAGTCCGTCCGCGTTCCGCGTGACGGTCCGGGTGAAGCCGGGCGTGACCTGGAAGCGGCTGATCGCCACGCCGGCCGGCACGACGAGGCGGATCTGCGTGGTGCTGATCTCCTTCTCGGTCGGGACGTTCAGGCGGTACGTCTCGCTCTTGCTGGCGGCGGATTCCGTGAGGCCCGCCTCGGTCCGCACAGTCGCGTGCGCGCCCGCCACGGAGATCAGGACGGCGGCGGTCAGGGTGAGGGTGGAACGGATCAGGGTCTTCATGGGGCGTCTCCTTGAGGGTGGGTGGAGCGCGGCGCTCCACCCGGAAGTGCGTTGGGTCAATGGGGAAGAGGTAGGCAGGCTGGAGTTATACGGACTCCGATTGAATGGGCTGCAAAGACCGTTCAATCCGAGCGGATGCGAGTAGGAGGAAAACGGATTCCGGGCGTGGAGTAGGCAGATCGGTGGTGTCCCGATCTGTCAACGAAATAAACGGAATCCGTATTACTTGTGGCCGGGCATGCTCATGCCGGCGGCGGGTGCGGCGCCCGCCAGGCTGAACGCCGTTCCCAGATTCAGGTACAGCTGATCGGCGACCGGGCCGCCGTGCACCTGCGTGTACTTCGCGGCGCTCAGGTCGAACTTCTCGGTGCCCACTCCGGCAGCGACCATCCGCGCGGCGTTCAGGTTGACGGTCACGGGCGCGCCGCCGTCCTTCACCTGAATCGTGCCGGGTTTCATCACGTCGCCCAGGCTCACGGTCAGGCGGCGGGTATCGGCGCCCACGTGCAGCGCCACGTCGCGGGTCTGGCCGCCCACCTGCGCCCTGCCTTCGAAGCGGCTGAAGATGTACCCGGGATTCCACGCCCAGAACATGCCGACGTCCAGGCCCAGCGGGGCCTGCTGGGTGCTGGCGTCCAGGTGGTTCAGGGCGCGGGGGACGCCCACGTCGAAGCGCACGCCCCGGTACGTTCCGGCGGGCACGTCGCCCTTCAGGACCGGGACGTTCTGCCACCCGGCGCTGCCGCCGAGTTTCAGGAGGGTCAGGCCGGGCACGGGCAGTTCGGTGCCGTCGTCTTTCACGAGGGCGACATTGCTGATGTACACCTGCCAGAGGGTGGTGTCGATCACCTGCCCGGCCTGGGTGGTGACCTGTCCGGTGAAGGGCTGGTCGCCGTTCATGACGTTCAGGTTCAGGGCGAAGGGCGCGGCGAGCGAGGTGCCGGTCAGGGCGGCGGTCAGGGCCGTCAGTCGGATCAGGGTGCGCATGGGGAACTCCTTGGGGGGCCTGCGGTGGGCAGGCAGGAGAGAGGAACAGAGCGGACGTGTACGGCCGGAAGGGTCGCCGCGTCAGGCCGGGTTGAGGCTGCGGCGGGTCTGTGGCGCGCCCGCAGGGAAACGCGGGGCCTGCATGGATTCCGTCTGTTTCGTTCGCGGGTGGGCAGCGTGCCGGGCCGTCAGGTTCACGTACGCAGGTTCACGCACGGAACCCGCTTTGATTCATGTCTGCCCGGTTGGAAGGGCTGGCGCTGCACACGGGTGCCGGGTGTGGTCACGGCAGGCCTGCGCTGATGGCAGCGCGGACAGCAGGGCCGCGCCGCCGATCAGGCGAGGCGGGCGTCCTGAAGTGCGGACCTTCCGGAAGGCAGAGCGTGGGGAGCGGCCGTGCTGTTCAGGCGGCGGGTGGTGCGCGGGCGTCCGCGTGGCGCAGCGCGAACGTGACCGGCCCGGCGGTGCGGGCGGTCACGTGAGGGGCGCGTTCGACCGGGTGGTCGACGCGCAGGTCTGCGGCGGCGGCCAGCGCGAAACCGGACGTCAGGCAGAACGGGCAGTGGCGGTCACTGTGGGTGTGCTGCGGCGGGGCATTCGGCGCGGCGTCCGTCAGGTCGTGTGCGTGCCCGTGCCCGGCCTGGGCGGCGGGTGCGTGCGGCGACCCGGCCGGCATGTGCGCGTGCGTGGGTTGCGGCGGGGCCGCGTGGACGTGTTCGGCGCTGGCATGCACCTGCGTGCCGGGCATGGCGCTGGAACCCAGGGTCAGGCCCAGGCCGCCCGCCTCAGGACTGCGGGTCAGGTGCATCCCGGCCGCGAGGAGCGTCAGGAGCGTCAGCACCCAGCGTGTCACGGTGGTGACCGTGGCCTGCTGGGTGCTGGAAACGCGTGACATCACCGGGACAATAGCGTGCAGGTCAGGTGAGAATGTCCTGGGCGGAGCGTGGTGCAGGAAGCCGAATCCAGCCGGAAACGGACGGCGCTGATGGCTGGCACGTTAACGGCTGGTGGGGTATCCGGCGGCGGTCCAGGCATTCATGCCGCCGTCCACGTTGTAGACCTGCGTGTACCCGGCTTTCACGAGTTGCGCGCTGGCCTGGGCACTGCGGTTGCCGCTGCGGCAGATGACGTACACCGGGCGGTCTCTGGGTACCTCGTTGATCCGTGATCCCAGGTCGGCCAGTGGCAGCAACGTGGCGCCGGGCACGTGCCCGCCGGCGTACTCGGCGTCGGTGCGCACGTCCAGGACGTACTCGCCTTTCTGCTGCGCGGCGCGCAGGTCCTGAACGGGAATGGTGGTGTAGGTCGCGGCCCCCGGAGCGCAGGCGCCGAGCAGAACGGGAATGAGCAGTGCGGGCAGCAGTTTCATGGCGCCTCCTGGGTACACGGCACGCATAATACCCCCGCAGGGTATCTGACGGCAACGGATGCGGCCGGATCAACCCGCCAGTTCAGCACCAGCCCTTCGTTCCATCACTCCTGATACGGACTCCGATTGAATGGCTTATAAAGTCATTCAATCCGAGCGGAGCGAGTAGGAGTCGAAGCGGGTTCCGGACATGGAGTTAACAGATCGGTGGTGTTCCGATCTGTTAACGAAATAAACGGAATCCGTATGATGTCTCGAATGCTGAAGCCAAAACTGCACGCTTCACGCGGGATGCGGGACTGCCGTGAAGTCATACGGACTCCGATTGAACGGCTTACAAAGCCGCTTGGTCCGAGCGGATGCGAGTGGGAGAGAAACGCCCCTGCGGACGTGGAGCGGGCAGGGCCGGTGAAGTTCCGGATTGTCAGCGAAACAAACGGACTCCGACTGGATGCTGGGCATCCCCGTTCAGTCCCGGCTGATGATGTGGACGTCCACGTCGCGGGTGCCGCTCAGGACGCGGTGGATGATGTCGCCGCGCCACCACCCGCTCCAGCGGGAGCGGCGGCTTTCGCCCATCACGATCTGCGTGGCCTGCACCTGATTCGCGTGCGCGATCAGGGCGGCGGCCACGTCGGCCGGGCCGATCACGTCGAACTGCCCGCCGAGCGCGCCGGTCAGGGCGCGGTAGGTGTCCAGCAGGCGTGACTCCGGGGCGCTGATCCGCACGCCCCGCACCGTGACGACGTGCAGCGGGGCGTGCAGGCGCGCGGCGAGTTGCCCGCCCCGGCGTATCAGGCGCGCGGCGCCCTCGGTGGCGGTCACGGCGACGATCACCACCTCCCGCGCGCCGGACGCGGCCTGCGGGGCGTGTTCGACGACGCTGGCGACCTGCCGCAGCGCGATTTCCCGCAGGGCCGTCAGGTTGGGGGTCGTGAAGAAGTTCGTGAGGGCCAGTTCGGCGCGGTCCGGGCTGTACACCTGCCCGGCGCGCAGCCGGGCGCGCAGGTCGTGGGGGGTCAGGTCCACCAGGATCAGTTCGGTCGCCTCGCGCAGCACGGTGTCCGGGATGCGTTCGCGGACGCGCACGCCGGTCAGGCGGGCCACGGTGTCGTTCAGGGATTCCAGGTGCTGCACGTTCACGGTGGACAGGACCGTGATCCCGGCGTCCAGGAGTGCGTTCACGTCCTGCCAGCGTTTCGCGTGCGTGCTGCCGGGCGCGTTGGTGTGGGCCAGTTCGTCGATCAGGACCACCTGCGGGCGGCGGTCCAGCAGGCCTTCCAGGTCCAGTTCGCTCAGGTCGGTCGTGCCGGGCACGGCGCGGCGCGCGAAGACCGGCAGGCCCTGCGCGGCCAGGGCGGTGCCCGCGCGGCCGTGCGTTTCGAGAATGCCGATCAGGGCGTCCTCGCCGCGTTCCAGGCGGTCGCGCAGTTCGTTCAGGGCGCGGCAGGTCTTGCCGACCCCGGCGGCCATGCCGATGAACACGCGGTGCACGCCGCGCTCCCGGTCGGGGCGGCCGGGGAGGGCCAGCCGCTGTGGTGCGGCCTGCCGGGGACCGGCCTGCTGGGGATCAGCCTGCTGCCCGGGTGGTGGCTGGCCGGGCACGCTCAGCGGGCGGGTGTGGCGGGCAGGGGCGCGGCGGCGTCCAGTGCGAGGTTCAGTTTCAGGACGTTCACGCCGGGCTGGCCCAGGCCCAGGGCGCTGCGTTCGGTCGCGCCTGCGATCAGGGTCAGGACGGCGTCCTGGCTCAGGCCGCGCGCCCGCGCGACGCGGGGCACCTGCACCTGCGCGCCGGCCGGGCTGATGTGCGGGTCCAGGCCGCTGCCGCTGGCGGTCAGCAGGTCCGGCGGGATGCGGTCGGCGCTGACGCCTTCACGGGCCGCGATCTGCCGGGACAGGGCCTGCGCGCGTTCCCGCAGGGCGGGGTTGCTGGGCGCGAGGTTACTGCCCGAGGCGTTCACCGGGTCGTACCCGCTTCCGGCGGCGCTGGGCCGCCCGATGAAGTACCCGTCGCCGGTGAAGGTCTGCCCGACCAGCGCCGACCCGACGACCTGCGTGCCGCGCGTGATGAGCGAGCCGCTGGCCTGCGCCGGGAACAGCGCGCCGCCCAGCAGGGTCGTCACGGCCGGGTACGCCAGTCCGCACACGGCGATCCACAGCGCGGTGAACCGCAGCCAGCCCAGCAGGCCCGGCTGGGTGCCGGTGGGGGAGGGGTCGAGGGGTTCAGGGCGGGAGTCTGGGAGGGTGGTCATGACGGCACTCCTTGGGCGAGGGGGCGGGCGGGCGCGGGAACGGACGGAGTCCGGCTGACGGGGCCGGGGTTCACAGGCCCAGTCCGCCGAGCAGCAGGTCGATCACTTTGATACCGGCGAACGGGACGATCACGCCGCCCAGTCCGTAGATCAGGAGGTTGCGGGTCAGCAGGGCGTCGGCGCTGCCGGGCGAGTACCGCACGCCGCGCAGCGCGACCGGGATCAGCGCCGGGATGACCAGCGCGTTGAAGATCACGGCGCTGAGGATGGCGCTGCGCGGGCTGCTGAGGTCCATGACGTTCAGGGTGCCCAGCGCGGGGAGTTGCGCGGCGAACAGGGCGGGCAGGATCGCGAAGTACTTGGCGACGTCGTTGGCGATGGAGAAGGTGGTGAGTGCGCCGCGTGTCATCAGCAGGCCCTTGCCGATCTCGACCACCTCGATCAGTTTGGTGGGGTCGGAGTCCAGGTCGATCATGTTCGCGGCTTCCTTGGCGGCCTGCGTTCCGCTCTGCATGGCGAGGCCCACGTCCGCCTGCGCGAGGGCCGGGGCGTCGTTGGTGCCGTCGCCCATCATGGCCACGAGTCGCCCGGCGGCCTGCTCGTCGCGGATCATCTGGAGTTTGTCCTCGGGGGTCGCCTCGGCCAGGAAGCCGTCCACGCCGGCCTCGCGGGCGATGGCCTCGGCGGTCAGGGGGTTGTCGCCGGTGATCATCACGGTGCGCAGGCCCATGCGGCGCAGCTGCTCGAAGCGTTCGCGCATGCCGGGTTTCACGATGTCGGACAGGGCCACCACGCCCAGCACGCGGGCCGAGCCGCCGCGCACCTCGGCGACGGTCAGGGGCGTGCCGCCGGCGCGGGCGATCCCGGCGACCAGGTCGTCCAGTTCGCCAGGGTTCGTGGCTGAGTCTGCGGCCGCGCCGGCACTGAACCCGGCGGCGAAGCGGGCCATGCGGTCGGCGGCGCCCTTGCGGATCTGCACGCGCTGCGCGCCGCCTTCGGTGTAGTCTACGCCGCTCATGCGGGTCTGCGCGCTGAACTCTATGAACTCCGCGTCGTCCGGCCGGGCGGGCAGGTCGGTCAGGGTGCGGGCCAGGGTCACGATGCTCCTGCCTTCCGGGGTCGGGTCGGCCAGCGAGGACAGCGCGGCCGCGCGGGCCAGTTCGGTCTCGGTCACGCCGGTCAGGGGCGCGAAGCGGGTGGCCATGCGGTTGCCGATGGTGATGGTGCCGGTCTTGTCGAGCAGCAGGAGGTCCACGTCGCCCGCGACCTCGACGGCGCGGCCGCTGCGGGCGATCACGTTCGCCTGCAGGGCGCGGTCCATCCCGGCGATGCCGATGGCGGGCAGCAGGCCGCCGATGGTGGTGGGAATCAGGCACACCAGCAGCGCGACCAGCGTGACGGTGTCCACCCGCACGCCCACGAAGCCCGCCAGGGCCGGGAGCGTGGCGACGACGATCAGGAAGATCAGGGTCAGGGCGACCAGCAGGATGCCGAGCGCCAGTTCGTTCGGGGTTTTCTGGCGGCTGGCGCCCTCGACCAGCGCGATCATGCGGTCCAGGAAGCTCTCGCCGGGCTGCGACGTGACGCGCACCACGATCCGGTCGCTCAGGACGCGGGTGCCGCCGGTCACGCCGCTGTGGTCGGTGCCGGCCTCGCGGATCACGGGGGCGCTCTCGCCGGTGATGGCGCTCTCGTCCACGCTGGCCATGCCCTCGACGATCTCGCCGTCGCCGGGGATCAGGTCACCGGCCTCTAGGACGATCAGGTCGCCGCGCCGCAGGTCGCTGGACGGCACGGTCGTCTCCGCGCCGCCGCGCAGCAGCCGCGCGGGTGTGTCCTGGCGGGCGGCGCGCAGGCCCTGCGCCTGGGCCCGGCCGCGCGCCTCGGCCAGTCCCTCGGCGAAGTTCGCGAACAGCACGGTCAGCAGCAGCAGGGCGCTGATGGCCGCGCCGTACGCCCAGTCGCGGCCCGCGATCAGGTCACCTGCGGTCAGGGCGGCGGTCAGGACGGCGCCGACCAGCACGATGAACATCACGGGGCTTTTCGCCATGCGGCGCGGGTCGAGTTTGGTCAGGCTGGCCTTCCAGGCGTCGCGCAGCAGGTCCGGCGTGAACAGGGAGCGGCGCGGCGCCGGGTCCGAGGGTGTGGGGGCGGGTGTGGCGGGTTCGGACGGGCGGGGCTGGGTGATCATCGGGCGGCTCCGGTCAGGGGAGAGGGGGGCGTGGCGGGCACGGGGTCAGGTCCGGGGGCAGGTACGGTGGCAGGCGCGGCGGCGGCGGGCGTTCCGGCGCCTGCGGGCTGGGTGAGGCTCAGCTGCTCGGCGACCGGGCCCAGCACCAGCGCGGGCGCGAAGTTCAGGAGTTGCAGCAGGACCATCACGCCCAGCAGCATCCCGGCGAACACGGGCGTGTCGACGCGCAGCGTGCCGCTCGTTTCCGGCGCGGCCTTCTTCGTGGCGAGCAGGCCCGCGATGGCCAGCGGCGCCAGGATCGGCAGGAAGCGCGCCAGGATCAGCACGGCGGCGCAGGTGACGTTCCACCAGGGTGTGTTGTCGCCCAGGCCCTCGAAGCCGCTGCCGTTGTTGGCGTAGGCGCTGTTGTACTCGTACAGCACCTGCGACAGGCCGTGGAAGCCGGGGTTGGAGGTGCCGCTCAGGGCGGGCGCGGCCAGCGTGACGGCCGTGAAGCCCAGCACCAGCGCGGGTTGCAGCAGGATCAGCAGGGACGCCAGTTTGATCTCGCGGACCTCGATCTTGCGGCCGAACAGTTCCGGCGTGCGGCCCACCATCAGCCCGGCGATGAACACGGTCAGGATCACGAACACCAGCATGTTGATCATGCCGACGCCGATCCCGCCGTACACGTCGTTCAGGAACATCCCGAGTTGCGGGACCAGGCCGCCCAGGGGGTTGAGGCTGTCGTGCATGCCGCTCACCGAGCCGTTACTCGTCTGGGTGGTCAGGCTGGCCCACAGGGCCGTGGCGTCCGTGCCGAGGCGCACTTCCTTGCCTTCCATGTTCCCGCCGGGCGCGGCGAGGCCCAGCAGCGCCGCGTTCGGTTGCCGCTCCGCGAGGACCGCGCCGGTGATCAGCGCGGCCGACGTGACGCTCATGACGCCCAGCAGCGCCGCGCCGAAGCGGCGGCGGTTCAGGAACACGCCGCTGGCGATCACCAGACTCACCGGGAACAGGATCAGGCTGACCATGCTCGCGAGGTTGCTCAGGGGCGTGGGGTTCTCCAGCGGGACGCTGGAGTTCGGGCCGTACCAGCCGCCGCCGTTCGTGCCGAGCTGCTTGATGGCGACCATCGCCGCGACCGGCCCGACCGGGATGGTCTGCGTGGTGACCGGCTCGGCCTGACCTTCCACCTGCTGCGGTTGCAGCAGCGTGGCGGTCTTCGCGCCGCTGAAGGTGCTGGGCACGCCCTGCGAGGTCAGCAGTGCGGCCAGCAGCAGCGAGGCGGGCAGCAGGGTGCCCAGGGCGCGCGTCACGTCCAGGTAGTAGTTCCCGACGTTCGCCTGCCCGCGCAGGCCGCGCAGCACCGCGAACAGCGCGGCCATCCCGGCGGCGGGCGTCACGAACTGCAGGGTCACGATGGCGATCAGCTGTGAGAGGTAACTCAGGCCGCTCTGGCCGCTGTAATGCTGCTGGTTGGTGTTCGTGATGAAACTCGCGGCGGTGTGCAGCGCCGTGTCCCAGCGCATGTCACCGATGCGGTCCGGGTTTAGGGGCAGCGCGCCCTGCGTGACCAGGGTCAGGTAGGCCACTACGCCCAGCACGGCGTTCGTGCCCAGCAGGGCCGCGCCGTACTGCCGCCAGTTCATGCCGGACGCCGCGTTCACGCCGCACAGGCGCAGCAGGCCCGCCGTGAAGCGCGACGCGGGCGAGGCATACAGCCGCGCGATCAGCAGGCCCAGCGGCGCGGCCAGCAGGAAGGTCAGCAGGAACGTCAGGAGGATGTCCATGTCAGAGCCTCTGCGGGACGCTGAGGGCCAGGGCGACCAGCGCGAACAGGGCCAGCAGGATCAGCAGGCCCAGCAGGATGGGCAGCAGCGCGGGCATCAGAACCGCTCCGCGCGGATCAGGGCGTACAGCAGGTAGAGGATCAGGGCCAGCACCAGCACGAGCAGCAACGTATTCATACGCCCCCGATGCTGCGCCGCGCCCGCCGCGCCCACCATTCTCCGCCCGGCCAGGGGCACTGGCCATGTGGCCAGTCACGCGCCGCGCGTTTCGGATAGCCTCGGGTGTGATGAGACCGGGCGCACTGATACGGATTCCGTTTGTTTCGCCGACAACCCGGAACACCACCGGGTTGCCGGCTCCACGTCCGGAACCCGCCCTGCTCCCACTCGCAGCCGCCCGGATTGAATGGCCTTCGCAGCCCACTCGGTCGGAGTCCGTATGAGCACAGGTGGCGTGAGACAGGCGCTGCGGATCCTGTTCCCGCCGCCCCGGCTGCCGCTCGGGGACGGCACGCTCTGGACGGTGTGCCTGGGGACCCTGGCGTGCGTATTGCTCACCGACCTGCTGACCCCGGCGTCGCTGGTGGTGGGGACGCTGCTGACCGTCCCGGTGGCCCTGTCGGCGCTGGGCACCTCGCGCCGCCCGGTGGTGGTCCTGACCCTGCTGAGCGTCCTGGCGTCCCTGCTGGCCGCCGTGGCGAACGCGCAGGTGGACGGCTTCAACCGCTCCGACCTCTCGAACCGGACGGTCAGCCTGCTGGCGATCCTGCTGGTGGGCGGCCTGACCCTGCGGTCCCGCGAGGCGTCCGAGCGGGCCGTGCGGATCGCGGAGGACGAGCGCCTGCTGACCCGTGAGCGGCTGCTGCGCCGCCTTGCGGAGGACATGGGCGGCCCGCTGGGCCAGCCGGAGTTCGTGACGCGGGCCGCGGCGGCCCTGCAACGCCTGACCGGGGCGCGCAGCGTCGAGGTGGGCGCCGCCGTGCGGGCGGTCCTGCGCGCCCCGCACGCGCTGGCCACCGCGCCGGACGTAGGGCCGGACGACACCAGCCTGCCGTCCTGGCTGGACGAGCGCCTGCCGCTGGAATTCCTGGCCCGCCCGGTCGGTGCCGGGAACGTCTGGGCGGCCGACGGGGGCCGCGTGGTCCTGGCGCGGCTGCAACGCGCGGATGACAGTGACCTGCTGCTGATCCTGCGCGGCCCGCAGACGCCGCTGGCCCTGACCGGGGAGGCGGTGGCGGCCCTGCAACCCCTGCTGGACCGCACGCGGCTGCTCGACGACCTGCGCGCCGGGCGTGAGCAGCTGCGGGAACGCGGGGAACTGCTGCGTGACCTCGTGTACGCGTTCTCGCATGACCTGCGCACGCCGCTGCTGGCGAACGCCATGAACATGCAGGGCGCGCTGCGCGGCGCGTACGGCCCCCTGCCCGACGCGTACCGCGAGACCCTCGGCAACGGCCTGGAAGCGAACGCCGCGCTGCTGGCCCTCGCGGAGAAACTGCTGCTGGTCACCAAGTACGAGAGCGGCGAGACGGACGATCAGACCAGCGACGTGAACCTGCGGACCCTGGTGCAGGGCGTGCTGGAGGACCTGCGGCCCCGCGTGGAGGCCAGCCGCCTGAACGTGGAACGCCAGCTGAGCGCCGCGCGCGTGCAGGGGCGGCGGCACGACCTGCGCCGCGCCGTGCAGAACCTGCTGGAGAACGCCGTGAAGTTCAGTCCGCCTGACGGGACGCTGCGCGTCACCCTGACCCACGTGGACGGCGAGGTGACGCTGACCGTGCAGGACGACGGGCCGGGCGTGCCGCTCTCGCGGGAGGGGCAGCTGTTCCAGCGCTTCCGCAGTGGCGGGGCGGGGGGCGGGACGGGCCTGGGCCTGTACCTCACGCGCCGCATCGCCGAGGGGCACGGCGGGAGCGTGCGGTACGTCCGCGCGCAGCAGCGCAGCCTGTTCATCCTGACCCTCCCGGACGGAGCGGCGCATGCCTGAGGGAACGCCGGCGCCCGCTGTCATCCGCGTCCTGCTGATCGAGGATCACGCGTTCACCCGTGACGGGCTGCGCGTCACCCTGAACCTCGAACCCGACCTGCGCGTGGTCGCCGAGGCCCGCAGCGGCGAGGAGGGCCTCGAACGCCTGGAGGCCGTGAGCGTGGATGTCGCCGTGATCGACATCGGCCTGCCCGGCATGGACGGCATCCGCACGGCCGCCGAGATCCGCCGCCGCTGGCCGGACGTGCGGATCGTGATGCTGACCGCGCACGACCTGCGCCAGGAGGTGTTCGCGGCGCTGGCGTCGGGCGCCGCCGCGTACTGCCTGAAGAGTGCGCGGCCGGAACTGCTGCTGCTGGCCGTGCGGGCCGCCGCCGCCGGGAGCGCGTACCTGGACCCGCAGGTGGCGCATCACGTGCTGGGCAGTGTCCGCACGCCCGGCACGGCCCCGCTGCTGACGCCGCGTGAACTGGAGGTGCTGCGCCTGATCGCCGATGGGCTGCCCAACCGCGACATTGCCGCCGAGCTGGGCGTGAGCGTCAGCACCGTGAAACTGTACGTGCAGGAGATCCTGGTCAAACTCCAGGCGGCGGACCGGACGCAGGCGGCCGTGAAGGCGCTGCGTCAGGGCTGGCTCTGAGCGCCGGGCGGCCGCCTGGGTCAGCGCAGGCGGTCGAGGATCAGGCTGGTGAGCTTGTTGCTGTGGTACACGCTCATCAGCGGACCGGTGTAGGGGTTGAAGTCGTCCGGGACGTACACCACCGACTGGTCCTTCAGGCGCTGACCGACAGCGGTTTTCAGGAAGGCGTCCGCGCCGTTGTAGCGCCCGCCGGGGGGGAAGAGGATGACCAGGGTGTCTTTGCCCAGGCCCAGCAGCGCCTCGTCGCTGATGGCGGTGCCCACACCGGCGGTTCTGGGGACGCTCAGGCCGTTCCTGAAGCCCAGCGCCTGCACTTCCGGGACGAGGCGCACGTCGGTGTACAGCCAGTTGCTGCCGCCCGTGAACGGCGCGATGACCACGGCTTTCGGGTAGCGCCTGAGGATACCGGCGGCGTTCAGTTTCTGCGCGTTGCTGCGGGCGGTCTGCGCGGCGGTGCGGATGGCGGTCTCGGCCTGCGCTTCCCGGCCGAACAGGCGGCCCAGGTCCCGCAGGCCCTTCTGCCAGAAGCCGTCGCCGCCTTCCTTGTACGCGATGACCGGCGCGACGCGGCTGAGGCGGTCGTAGTTCTGGTTGCCGTCCCAGGTGAGGCGGACGATCAGGTCCGGTTTCAGGGCGGTGATGGTTTCCAGGTTGGGGGTCTGCCAGTCGCCGACGAAGGTGGGGTTTTTCAGGTTCACGCGGCCGTAGAAGCCGCGCCCGAGGACCTCGGGTTTGATGCGGGTGCCGCTGAGGTCGGCGGGCGTGAGGTACGTGCTGCCGATCCCGACGACGCGGCCCTGCAGGCCGAGCGCGGCGAGCCAGCCGAGGGATTCCTCGTCCATGGCGACGATGCGCTGGGGGTTCTTCTTCAGGGTGACGGTGCCCTCGTCATGCTTGATGCTGAGGGTGGCGGCGTTCTGCGCGAGGACGTGGCCCTGCACGGTGAGGTAGGCGCCCAGGGTGAGCAGGAGGGGCAGGGGGAGTTTCTTCACGCCGTAATCCTGACTAAATAGATCAGATTAGTCAAGTCTATGGCGGAAATGGGCGAGTTCCGGACCTGACTGCCCGGCGCTCAGTCGATCATCAATTCCGGAATGTGGAGATTCGGAGGCACCTCGAACACCACGCCACTCCCCTGCGGCATGTGAATCAGGTCCACCCCCCCCGTCAACTCGCGCAGCTTGGCTCGCAGCCGCGACAGGTGCGTGTTCAGGGTCGCCAGCCTGGGAGCAGGCGCCGTGTCCCACAGCGCCTTCAACACGTCCTGACGCTGGCAGCGTTCACCCGCTCGCCCAGCGAGATGCACCAGCAGGCGGAACTCGGTGGCGGTCAGACTGACCTCCCGGCCACCCATCTGACAGGCGCCGGCTGCCGGCAGAAGGGTCAGCCCGCCCACCTGCACAGGCGTGCACCCAGGATGCACACGCAGCAGACTACGGATGCGGGCCAGCAGTTCCCGCCACGCGCACGGCCGCTGGATGTACGCCACGGCCCCCGCCTGCATGAACGTCAGGGTGGTGTTCAGCTCCCCGCCGCAGCCGAGGATCACACTGGGCACCGGAACGGGCCGCGCACTGAGGAAACGGGTGAATGTCACGGCGTCCGGCGTGTCGGCCCCCATGATTACCAGGGCCGCGGGCGTGCCCAGGGCCAGCCGGGCTTCCGGGACACTGTGCGTCACTTTGACCTGATACCCGTGGGCAGTCAGGCGCTGGAGCGCCGCCTGCAGGGTAGGCTCAGCGGTAACAATCAGGATTCGTGTAGGCATGCAGGTCCTCCAGGCAGGCGCGCAGACAGTTGGAGTGGATGCCCCGTGAAAGATGCGCTGATCCCCACCGGAGATCAGCGCATCTGGAAGGGGGGATCAGGGAACGACGGTGGTGGACTCGGCCTTGAAGTTCGTCTGGGCCTGACCGCTGCTCTCGGCGGTGTTGTTCCAGAGCATGGTCTGCTGGTACTGACGGGCGGCCGTGCCGGCCGGCGCAGCAACCTGCGTGCGGATCCAGATGACGCCGCTGGGAGCCACGCGGAAGGTGGGGGTCATGGTGATGACCTGCTGCCCGACACCGCTCTCGGCGTTCACGGTGTACTGCGCGCCGGCCGTGAGGCGCGTGCTGCTGGCGTTGGTGTAGTCGCTGGTGATCGCGCCGGTCTGCGGATCGCGGGTCGGCGTGGGATCGTAGTAGACCTGGGTGTTGCTGTACGTGAAGATACCGGGCGTCTGCTGGATGGGGCTGGTCGCACCGAAGTTGTACGTGATCACGTTGTTGATCGCGCCCTCGTTCGAGGCGACTTCCACGCTGGCGGCGCTGGCCACGATGGTGCCCGCAGGGTCACCGGCGCGGATGGGGTCGGTGATGTCCGTCAGCTGGGTCTGCTCGGAGATGAAGGACGTGACCGTCACGCAGGCGCGCGCCGTGCCGTTGCCGCCGTTGGTGCTGGCGTAGCTGCCGGTATCGCAGTACTCGCCGCGGGGAGCGCCGGCGGGCACGGTGCTGGTCAGCGTGAGCGTCAGGGTCTGGCCGGGCGTCAGGTTGACCGTGGCGGGGACGGTGCTGACGGTGCGGGTCGCGGCGTCATACGTGACGCTGCCCTGCTGGGTGGTGCCGCTGATGACGTAGCTGCCGCTACCGAAGTTCATGTAGACGTTGTTCAGGTTGCCCAGCAGGTCCTTGACGGCAACGGCCGTGGCGGTAGCCGAGCCGGTGTTCCTGACGGTGATGGTGCTCTGGTAGCTGCTGCCGGGCGTGAGCTGGTTGATGGCAGGCTGACCACTGATCTGGGTGTTGGTCTTGGTGATGGCCAGCACGGGCGAGGCGACCTTGAAGCAGGGAATGCCGGAGGTGCCGTTCACGACCACGCCGTTGTTGCTGGTGGCGGTGTAGGTGCCCACGTCACAGTAGTCGCCGTCGACCGTGCCGCTCGCGGCGAAGGTGAAGCTCTGGGTGGCTCCGGCGGCCAGGGTGAAGGCGCCGCTGGTGAAGCCGTCGTCTCCGTTCTTGGTCACGGCGACGTTCTGCGGCGCGGCCGTCACGGCGCTCTGAATGGCGTAGTTGGCAGCGGCGGTGTTCTGCGCGAGGGCGTCGGTCACGACCACGTTGGTCGCGGCGGCGTTGCCGTTGTTGCTGACCGTGATGCGGGCGTACACCTGCTCGTTCGGGGCGACGACCACGCCACTGGCGATGGGCGTGAAGGTGCCGCCACTGAGCGTGCCGAGCGTCTTGACGATGTTCAGGGTGGGCGCCGTGACGGTCAGGCAGGCCTGATCGCTCAGGTTGGGCGTGACGGTTCCGAAGGCGCCGTTGTTGTAGCTGACGATGCTGGCCACGTCACAGTACACGCCGACGGCGCTGGCCTGCGCCGGGAAGGTGAACGTGCGGCTGGCGCCGGGAGCCAGGTCGAAGGTGGCGTCGAAGCCGTCGGTGGCGTTGGCCGTGGTGCCAGCGGGCGCCGTGATGCTGTAAGCGGCGGCGCTGCCGGACTTCAGGACGTCGTTCAGGCGGATGTTGGTGGCGGGACCGGCGCCCGTGTTGCGGACCGTGATGCTGAAGTTACGGGCCTGGTTGATCCCGGCCTGGTTGTCGTCGGGCGTCTTCGTGATTTCCAGCTTGGCGCTGGGCGCGAAGGTCTTGTTCAGGAACTGCTTGGTGATCTCGGTGCCGTTCACGTACGCGATGGCACGGACGCGCGCAGTGGCCTGGGTGGTCACGGCGGGATCGTGGTTCAGGGCCGTCCAAGTGTACCCGTTCGTGTCGGGCGTGTTGACGCCGGTCACGTTGTACAGCGGGTACTGAACGCTGCTGGGGTAGCGGGCGTTCGTGCCGGTGGCGCTGTTGGTGTAGGTGTTGGCGCTCAGGGCGTTGTCGTTGATGTCCTGACCGGTGATGGGCGCGCCGGAAGGCTGACCACCGTCGTCTGCTGCGGCGAAGCGCACGCTCCCGGTCTGATCGAGGATGTCCCAGCGGACGTTGGCGCCCACGATGGGGTACACCTTGCCGTCGGCGGCCTTGTAGCCCACGTACCCGGCGGCGACGTTCTGGGTGTTCAGGGGCGCGACTTCGTCCTGCTCACCGGCCGTGGGGCCGACCAGGGTGTTGCCGCTGCCGAGCAGGGCAGGGTTGATCCCGGCGGTTTCGTTTTCCATCCAGGCGTAGAACACGAAGCGGGTGCCGGCGTTGTCGAGGTCTTCCTTGGTGATGGTGACGACCTTACCGCCCGCGTCGATGTAGAACGCGCCGGAAGTGGGGGTCTGCGCGACAGCCACGAGCGTCGGGGCGACCAGCGACACGCTCTGACCGGCCGTGACCGTGAAGGTTTGCGTCTGGGAAACGAAACCGGCCTTGCTGTAGGTCACCGTGTACGTGCCGGGCGTCAGGTTGTTGTAGCTGGTGGAGGGAACGACAGCTCCGTTGGAGCCGGTGATGACAATCGTGTATCCGTTGGGGTTCTGAACGCCGACGCTGCCGACAGTGGGCGTGGCAGGCGGTGTGACGTTGGTCGTGCCGCCGCCGCAGGAGGCGAGGAGGAGGACGCTGGTGAGCGCGACGATACCGAGTTTCATGTTTTGTTTCATGTGTTCCTCCGGAAACATCAACAGGGCACGGCGCTCATCCATTCTGATGAGTCGGCGACCGTCATCTCTTCAGTGGTTGACTGAAGGCATGTTGATTAAATTCATTAATTCATCCAGTTCAGGCCCGATCGTGAGAGTCCTGCGCATCAGCTCTTCAACTGACGGCCATTCCACCTTCAGTTCTGATCCAGTAGAGATGTCGAATGCGGTTGAGTCTTCATAATCGACATGAGATGACCTTAAGGGCGCATTCATATATGAACGCCAGTCATCTACCTGATGAAAAAATAAAGCGACGAGGGTGCCAGATTGCTTCGACTGCTCAGGCTCTGTTCACAGATCGGCTGACTTCGTGAGAACAGCATTCCCGACATGAGAAAGCCCGTATGAGGGAACAACCTTTCCGTCATATCCAGCGGCGCCCAGCACCGCTCCTTGCATACTCGGCGCATGGCCGACCCCCTCACCGACCTGCTTCTGCTGCTGCGCATCCTGAGCGCCTGCCTCCTGTGCGGCCTGATCGGCTGGGAACGCGAACTCTCCCGCAAGAGCGCCGGCATCCGCACCCAGATGCTCGTCGGCGGCAGCTCCGCCCTGTTCGTCGTCCTCGCCGAGGGCCTGATCCTGCAGTTCAGCGGCGACAGCGCCTCCATCCGCTTCGACCTCGTCGGCGTCCTCGGCGCCGTCGTCAGCGGCGTCGCATTCCTCGGCGCCGGCACCATCTTCTCCTCCGGCAAGGAGCAGCGGCGCGGCCTCACCACCGCCGCCAGCCTGCTCGCCTCCGCCGGCATCGGCGTCGCCTGCGGCCTCACCCATTACGTCCTGGCCGCCGGTTCCACCCTGATCTTCCTGTTCGTCCTCAATGTCGTCAGCCGCCTCAAACCTGACATGCACGACCCCGACACCTGATACGGACTGGCCTCCCGGACGATCCGGACGCGCTGTCAATGACGCGCTGCCGACGTTGTAGGCAGCGCGGCGCTGCGTGCCCGGATCGCCTGGGAGCGGTCTTAACGTTCCCGGTAGGGGGGGTCAGGTGCGGGCGACTAGACTGCCGCATGCCTGTCTTTCTTCACGCCCTGCGCGGCGTTCTTCCTGACACCGCCTACCCGCAGGACGTGATCCGTGACGTGATCCGCGCGCAGCCGGAACTCGACCGGCTGGGGCAGCGGCTCACGACCAGTATCTTCAACAATTCCGGGATCGACACGCGGCACTCGGTGGTGCCGGATTTCGCGTCGGACCGGGCGGGGTTGTTCTACGATCCGGTCAGTGGGCGGATGTTGACGCCGAGTACCGGCGAGCGGAACGCGTATTACGTGGAGCAGGTGACGCCGCTGCTGCTCGCGGCGGCCCGCGCGGCGCTGGACGCGACGGATCTCGCTCCGGCGGACATCACGCACGTGATCACGGTGTCCTGCACGGGGTTCTTCGCGCCCGGGCCGGAGTACGTGCTGGTGCGTGGGCTGGGCCTGAGTCCGCAGACGCAGCGCTTCCATGTGGGCTTCATGGGCTGCTACGCGGCGTTCCCGGCGCTGCGCATGGCGCGCGCGTTCTGCGAGGCGAACCCGGACGCGGCCGTGCTGGTCGTGTGCGCCGAGCTGTGCACCATTCACATGCACTCCTCGAACGACCCGGACACATTGATCGCCAACTCGGTGTTCGCGGACGGCGCGGCGGCCGTGATCGTGTCGGCCCGCACGCCGGCGGCCGGGACGCCCGCCCTGCGGATGGACGCCTCGCTGACCATGCTCACGCCCGAGGGTGTGGGCGAGAAGGACATGGCCTGGACGGTGGGCGACCAGGGGTACGACATGGTGCTCAGCACGTACGTGCCGGAGATCATCGAGGCGAACATCGCGCCGATCCTGGATGACCTGCTGGCCCGTGACCTCGCGCTGGCCGGGGCCGGGGGCGCGCAGGTGGACCGCTGGGCGATTCATCCGGGTGGCCGCGCGATCTTGGACAAGGTGCAGGGCGCGCTGGGCCTGAGTGACGCGCAACTGGCGCCGTCGCGGGACGTGCTGCGCCGCGCGGGGAACATGAGCAGCGCGACGGTGCTGTTCATCCTGCAGGACGTGCTGGACGCCGGAGTGGACGGTGAGCGGGTGGGAGCGCTGGCGTTCGGGCCGGGCCTGACGGTGGAGTCCGGGCTGTTCACGGTCTGCCGCGGCCTCGACTGATGCCCCGACTGATACGGAGTGCTGATGCGGCTGGCCCGCTGGGCGGCTGGCGTTCCCGCGCGGTGATTCCGGAGTTGATGGACGACCCGCACTGCGACCCGGCGGCGCTGGCGAACACGTACCGGTCGTTCGATCTGGTGAACCGGGTGGTGAGCGGCTGGCAGCAGGTGTACCGCCGTGACCTGCGCCCGCACCTCCGGCGGGCGGGGGGCGGCACGCTGCTGGACGTCGGGTGCGGCGGCGGGGACGTGGCCCGCCACCTGGCCCGCTGGGCAGCGCGTGACGGGTTGACGCTGCGCGTGACGGCCATCGACGCGGACGCCCGCGCCATCGCCTTCGCGCGCGCGCAGCCGCCCGTGCCGGGCGTGACGTACCGGCAGGCGATGAGCGGGGACCTGCGCGCGGCCGGACGGCAGTTCGATTTCGTGATCTCCAATCACCTGCTGCATCACCTGAGCGGCCCGGAGCTCACGGCGCTGCTGGCCGACACCCAGGCCCTGTGCGCCCGCGTGGCGGTGCACGGTGACATAGAGCGGCACCCGCTGGCGTACGCGGCGTTCCGGGTGGCGACCGCGTGGACGTTCCGGGGGTCGTTCATTCACGTGGACGGGTTGCGGTCGGTGCGGCGGTCGTTCACGCACGCGGAACTCGCGCGGGTCGCGCCGCCCGGCTGGCAGGCGCGGCGGCAGTTCCCGTTCCGGAACCTGCTCACCTGGGAGGCCGGGCGTGCCTGAGCGGCCCGGCCCCCGGACGGCCCCGGCGTCCTGCGAGGTCGCGGTGCTGGGCGGCGGTCCGGTCGGGCTGTACCTGGGGTTGCTGCTGGCCCGCGCGGGCGTGGACGTGCGCGTGCTGGAGCGGCGCGTGTCCGTCAGCACCCACTCGCGCGCCGTGGGGTTGCACCCGCCCGCCCTGGAAGCCTTCGATGAACTGGGAGCCGACCGGGACGGCGTACGCCTCGGGCAGCGGCTGGCGGGAGCGGGCGTGCGTATCCGCCGGGGCGTGGTGCGCGGCCCGTCCGGCGTGCTGGGTGAACTGGGCTTCGCGGGCACGAGCGACTCGCACCCGTACGTGCTGTCCCTGCCGCAACAGCAGACCGAGACGCTGCTGGAATCCGCCCTGCACGCCCAGGCGCCGGGCGTCCTGCGGCGCGGCGTGACCGTGCAGGCCGTCCGGGACGCCGGACCGCACGCCGAACTGACCGTCGAGGAGGAGGGCCGGACCGGCACGCTGCGCGCCGCGTTCGTGGTCGCCGCCGACGGGCGCCGCAGCCTGGGCCGCACGGACGCCGGGATTCCCTTCCCGGGCCGCACGTACCCGAACACGTACCTGATGGGTGACTTTCCCGACACCACCGCGTACGGCGCGGACGCCGTCATCACCCTCTCGGCGGGCGGCGTGACCGAATCGTTCCCGCTGCCCGGCGGGCGGCGCCGCTGGGTCACGCAGACCCCGCACCTGACACCCGGCGCCGCGCCCGCCGACCTGAGCGCACTGCTGCGCGCCCGCACGGGCCTGCACGTCCCGCCGGACGGGTGCTCCATGCTCAGCGCCTTTCAGGTGCGCCGTCACCTCGCGCCGACCTTCCGGGCCGGGCGCATCCTGCTGGCCGGTGACGCCGCGCACGAGGTCAGTCCCATCGGCGGGCAGGGCATGAACCTCGGCTGGCTCGACGCCCGCGACCTCGCGCCCCGCCTGAGCGCCGCACTCGCCGGGAACAGCGGCCCACTGCACGCCTACGGTCCCGCCCGCCGCGCCTCTGCCGCCCGCGCCGCCCGGCAGGCCGAGGCGAACATGTGGCTCGGCCGTCCCCTGAGCGGCCCGGAGGGACCCTGGCGTGAAACCCTGATGCGCGCCCTGCTGGGCAGCCCCGCCCGCACCCTGCTGGCCCGCGCGTTCACCATGCGCGGCCTGTAGCGGTGTTTCAGCGGGCGTCGGTCAGGGCGCCTCGGACCTGTTCGAGGACCTGATCGGAGAGGGGCGTGCCCTGGGTGGCGCGGGCGATGAGCAGGGCGCCGAGCATGGTGCAGGCGGTCATGAGGCCGCTCTGATCGTCGGTGTCGAGCCAGCGGGCGAGGTCGTTCACGCCGTCGGCGAGGACCTGGCGTGTGCCTGTCGTGCCGGTGCGGGCGATGTCCTGCGCCAGGGCGGCGGTGGGGCAGCCCTGGCCGGGCTGGTCACGGTGGGTGGGAGGCAGGCGTGAATGTAGGCCTGCTGGGCGGCGGGCCACCGCGTGATCACCCGCAGTCCACCCGACTTTTCTGCTTCCGCGCCGATGTGACCCCCGTCTGGATTGCCGGTCGGACCTGATCCGCGCCCGTTCGTCGGACACGGACTGCCGTTCCCTTCATTAGGCCATGTCCGCTTCAGGTCGCCAGCCGCGCCTGATTGCGCCCGGCAGCTTTGGCCTGGTACAGCGCCGCGTCCGCCCGGCGCAGCAGCTCCGGCAGTGCCGCTGCGGGATCACCTGGGGGTAGGGTGGTCACGGCCACACCGGCACTGACAGTCACGCCCAGCCCATCGATCCGCTGCGCGAACGACACCCGCAGCGCATCGACCCGTGCCAGCAGCGCCTGCGCGTCACTGATCCCCGTCACCCACACGAACTCCTCACCGCCGTGCCGCGTGAGCAGGTCATGGGGCGCCGCGTGCTCCCGCAGGACGTCGGCCAGTACCCGGATCACGCGGTCACCCTCGGCGTGCCCGTAACGGTCGTTCACGCCCTTGAAGAGATCGATGTCCAGCATGACCAGCCCGGTCAGTTCCTGCGCGCCGGACTGCTGGGTGCCGAAGGATTCGAACAGGGCGCGCCGGTTGCCCAGCCCGGTCAGCGGGTCAGTGCGCCCGGCCGCTTCCAGTGCCCGGGCTTCACGCTCGGCCTCGCCCCGGAAATACGCCACGGCTATCCCGGTCAGCACCACGGGCAACGCCGTGACCAGCACATCCACCCCCCGCGAGTGCGGGGACGTCGCACCGTACTCGGCCCGCATCCAGACCATCAGCGTGATGCTGGCCAGTCCCAGGCCCTGCTGCGCCCACACCAGCCGCCGGGGCAGGAATCCGGCCGCGAAGACCGTCACCCACAGCTGGGTCATGATGGAATACTGAGTGCCGAACAGGAACGTCTCGCCCAGCACGCCGCCCAGCGTGGCGGCCTGCGCGAGCAGCAGCAGCGGCAGATCGAAGCGGCTCAGCGGGGGCCGACGCCGCGCAGTGATCAGCAGGACAAGTGCGCTCAGGCTGCACACGCCGTTCCCCACCAGCAGTGCCCGCCCCAGCGCAGGCCACGCCCCCGGCCCGTCAGGTAACAGCAGGGCCAGCACCGCCAGCCCCACTCCCGCCCCGAAGAACATCACCAGCACCCGGAATTTCACCGGATTGCGGTCCGTGCCGGACGGTGAGGATGGGCGCGGCGCCATGCGCTTATTCTGCGCTCTGCACTCTCACAGGGGCCTGACCTTCAGGGGCGCTGCGCTCATTTGGGGGCCGTGTACGCGTACCAGGGAGGCCGGTGGCCGGCCTGCCGTCCCCATGTGCGGGCAGGACACCGCACATGCGGCCGTCATCCCGACCACCGGGTGAAAAAGGGAAGGCAACAGTGTACGCTCGTCCTTGAATCGAGTCTCTACTCGAAAGTGTCCAAGCTTTGGGGTCAGGCCAGATCTGCTGTTCGCCTCTTGGTCGACACCTGCAGTTCACGGTTCTTAACGGTGACGTAACGCATGACCTGTCACGATGAACTCCAAGCGTTAGACAGTCTCTTCGTCCGCGGGTGGTCCCATGCATATCTGAATTCGGGGGTTGCCTTCAACGCTGGCTGTACAGACCTCGTCACCGTCATTCTCTCGACGTTTGGGCGCCTATCCAGTAGGTTTGCGTGTTCATTGATTCGATGTGCTCGCAGCTGTTCTGATGCACCTGAGGGCAGATGATAGAATCCTGGGTAACATCCGGTGCAGTAAGGTGTTGACAGATTGACCTGCCTCCCGTTTCTGCAGTCACTCGTCTCGAGTTCCAAGGAGTCACCATGAAAAAGCTTCTTCTGTCCGTTTCTGCCCTCGCGCTGTTCGCCCCGTCAGTCCAGGCGCAGTCTGCTGCCAATTCCGTCAGTGGGTACGCTGCCCTGCTTTCCATCGCTGGTGCCCGTGGAGTGTTCCTGTCGCTCGCCACTCTGGAGAAGCTGACCCCGGCCCAGTTCAAGGAGCAGGCCTCGAAACTGCGCATTTCCGAGGAAGCGTTCAAGCAGCTGTTCGATCGTAAGTTCAATGCGGCTCCCATGGAATTCGTGGTGCGTGCCGTCCTGGAATCCGCGACCGGTAAGACCCTCACGAACGAAGGGGTCAAACGCCTCATCGCCGAGAATCCGAGTCTCGTGGCAGTCAACAACCTCTCCCAGTTGGCTACCCTGATCAACAATCCGGCTGCCGCGACCATCGCGAACCGCGCGGCCACGCTCGCCACTGCACCCGTGACGCCCCGAGGCGGCGGTAACTGAACCGGACTTCACTGCACAACGTCCCCCCTGAACTGCGTCATCAGTTCAGGGGGATTCTCTTGCATTCCCATGTACAACCTGGCGTTGACAGCGCAGTATGCTGGGAGTCACGTGATCTCACTTTCATTACCGTGGCCTCTGATTCCCGTATTCCTGACGGCACTCATGTTTCCAGCGTCTATTGCTGCCCGTGACCTGCAGGTACAACGCCTGATGACGACTGCAAAGACGCAACAGGAGAACTTTCAGTTCGATCAGGCTCTTCTTACCTATAAACAGGCGACTCAGGTGGCGCCAGGAGACCTGAACGTGACCCTGGCCTATGCCCGCGCCGCCCGCGCACTGTGGCACTTCCGGGACGTCCCCACCTTCCAGCAGCAAGCTGACGCGGCCTACGAACGCGCCCGCCTGATCAGTCCCAGCAGCACCCTGCCAGCTTTCGAGCACGCCCAGATGTACGCGTTCAAGGAACAGTACGCCCGCGCCCTGACACTCCTCGAACCTGCCCTGACACTCGACCCGAACAACGCGGGTTACTGGCTGGAACGCGCCCGCTACCTTGCAGCTTCCGGACAGGAGACTCCGGCCATCACTGCTTACCGTCGCTGCTGGGCCATCGATATCGTGCCTGAGTGTGAAGCGGGCCTGAAAACCCTGGGAGTCCAGCCGTGACATCCACCACCGTACGCGACCGTACCGCCACCGGATTCGAATGGGTTGCCCTGGGTACCGCCTGCCTGACCCTGGCGTGGGGACCGCTCGCGCAGGGGTCCACGTTCAGCTGGGGCATGAGCGGCCTGATCCTCCTCGGTTGCCTCACCACTGCCCTGACTGTCACTGCCCTGGGCATCCGGGGGCGCGTAACCATTCATAACCCCTGGTGGCTCGCGTCGGCCCTGCTGTTCCTGACTTGGATCTGGCTCAGCACCACCTGGGCTCCCTACCAGTGGGAAGCGTACCGCTGGGCTGGCGTGTGGACCGCCGTGATCGGCACTGCCGTCAGCCTGCATGTCCTGGCAATCACTCGTGCCCGGCAATGGGTGATCCTGAGCAGCATGCTCATCACTGGCGCTGCCACCCTGATCCTGGCGTTCCTGCAGACCAGGGGCACCGTCGTCCCCGGCTTCGAGTACTACCCGGGCACCGGCCCGGAACTGGTGACCGGCCCCTATTTCAACCCCAGTCACTTCAGCGGCTACCTGATCATCCTGGCAGGCCTGAGCACCGGCCTGTTGCTGTTTACCCGCCCACACCTGCATAGCCCGCTGCTGATTGCCCTGCTGGCTGCCCTGCACTGGCTGAACCTGAAAACAGACAGCAGCAGCATCCCCGCGGTTCTGCTGGCCACTGCCACACCCTTCCTGGTATGGGTATGGGTTAAGCACCGTGTGACTGGCGCTACCCTGACTGCCCTGGTCCTGGCCGCGGGGATCGGCGGCGCCACGTACTTCACCACACCAGCAGGGCAGGCCACCTTCAAAGCCAACCAGCAGAAACTGGGTATCAGTCGCGACTGGGAAGCATTTGTCCGTGAACGACAGGCCGTCTGGCGGTACGGACAGGAACTGTGGGCCGATCACCGGGTCGAGGGTGCAGGCATCGGGCAGTTCTACAGCGAAGCCCCGACATACCGACGAGAGGAGCGCGCAGGTGGTACCACCATGGATCGCAAAAGCGTGAACTATACCCACAATGACGCGTTGCAACTGGCCTCGGAAATTGGGACAGTTGGATTAGTACTCTTTGGTGCTCTCTTCGCCTCGACCCTCCTGGGGACCGGGTTGATGACATTGCTGGCGTGGGGGTTGGTGCCGGTGCTTGTGTTCGTGGGAATTTACGATGCCCACCTGACAGCCATTCCGGGTACCTCAGCTGTAGCTTTGGCGTTCCTGGGGATGGCGGCGGGAAGGACTTCTGCTCGTGATGAGCGGCGTAAGGTGAAGGAGAATCCCGTGACCCAGGCCTTGTCCTGACGGGTGAAGATCAGCAGGCCCGTGAACCCACATCGAGGACAGGTGTTGGGCGTGTCGACCTCCACGGTGGCCGTGATCTGCTCTGGCGTGGGTGGAGCTTTGTGCGTGAAGGTGCCCTCACCAGGACGGCGTCCTGGTGACGTGACTTGGGATCTGTACGCGAGAGGAGTACGCGCAGCAGGGTGAGTGTCTTACCCTGCGCCTGGACGCCCTGCTGAACCGGGCACCACTGCAGTCGAAAGCGAGCGAGCGACTCCGACTGGGCATCCTGAAGAGAGCGTGCTCGATTGGTTGTGGCGGTTCCTGAAGGACCCGGACATTCCACCGACGAACAACGCCGCGGAACGGAGTCTGCGGACGGCGGTGATGGCGAGGAAAGTCTCGCAGTGCAGTAAGAATGCAGTGGCCGCGCAGACGTATACGCGGATCAAGTCCACCGTGGAGACCGCGCGGTTGCGCGGTCAGGACCCCGTCGCGGTCCTGGCCGGCCTGATGCGCTGACTGGGCGTTTGACCTTTCGGTCGACCGCTAATCACAGATCACAAGCTTAGAACTTCATTTCCTGATTTTGTATGCAAATTTTGCAATTTTCGGCGGGAGAAGCCTGAAGGTTATAGCGATTATTTTAAGCAGAAAAATCCTTGGAGATCGCGTGCTATTTCTCAATCTAACTTTAGCTTCAGACTTAAAGGCAATAAAATTATTGCGCCTCGCGTGCATTTCCCCCATTCTGTAATAGAGAAGTTGCTGAGGTAGATTGGTCATCTTTATGCTATTGATATCGGCGCGCGTCCATAACTCTAGATCTTCTGCATATGGAAAATTCCTAGAGTATAGGCCAATAGTTTTGAAAACTTCCCTTCTGAACATTATCGTCGGATGGGCAAATGGATTACGGTAGTGAAGCATTTCTGATATAATTTTGTGATCATGTGGCATATTTCGATGTTTTGATTCAGCGGTGGTGAATTCAGTAAATGAAGTCCCTAAAATTTTTATATCAGGATTTCTTTGCAAGTATTCTACCTGAATCTTTATTCTATCGGTGTACATTATATCATCAGCATCCATTCTGGCGTAATAAGGGGATCTAGATAATAGTATCGAATAATTTAGAATTGCTGACAATCCAATCTTTTCCATATAATTAACGCTCAATGAATCTTGAAATTCAACAAGAACATCATCCAGTTCTGATCTGATGTTTCCATCAACATAGACTGAAATATTTATTGGTTTATATGACTGATTCTTAACCGATTCAAGGCATTCTCTTAAATCCTGAGCCTTAATTCCATCATGAACTGGAATCGCTATGTCAACACTCGGCAGAGGATAACTTTCCATTGGTATATACCTCCATATATTTACGAGCTGCCTCTTTGATATCATAACGGGACTTTACTGTTTGATTTGCACTGACCTCTATGTCTTTTAAAAGGTTTTTATCTATATCCAGTGCGGCTTTAATACAGCGCGCCAAGTCATCGGCATCACCTGACCTGAAGAGAAAGCCGTTGCGACCGCTGTTGATTACATGACGATGTGATTCAATATCTGATGCAATAATCAATTTTTCGAGAGACATAGATTCAAGTAGAACAATGGGCAATCCTTCCCACAAAGAAGGGAGTACCATGATATCGGACGCGGATATATATGAATACGGGTCACTTGTTTGAGGAATCCATATGATATTATCACTAATACCAAGTTGGATCTCTAGTTCCTTAAGGAATACTTCTCGGCTTCCAGCACCTATGAAACAAACCTTTAGTTCGGGTCTTTTGAGAATAGATATTGCCTTTAAAAGAAGTTGATGATTTTTCTGTTCCTCAAGTCTTCCGATGCAAACAATGAGTCGGCTATCAGTGGTAATATTGATTTCTCTGTAAATGTCTTCTCTGCTTTTTCTTACCTCAATCGAGGTATCAACGCCATTTTCGATAAGCTTTATCTTATTATTAGATTCAGATTGAGTATTTAGAGATTCGTAAACAGATTTTGAGCAAGCAACAATATAATCCGCGAAAAGCAAAGAAAAATTGTCGAGGTGACGATAGATAGCTTTGCTTTTCCAGTCCTCTTCATTATGGATAGTGCTGACCACGCGTTTAACTTTAGATAGTTTAGCAGCGATTCGACCGTAAAAATCCGCAGTTCCCAAATGAGTATGAACCACATCTGGGCTCCACTGTCTTATCACTCTCATTATTTCAAATAGGATGCGTGGATCAATTTTTCTTTTGAAATTATATTCGAAATATGTAATCCCGTAATCATTCAGTGATTGCCCTAGTGGTCCAGGGTATAGGCCAATTACAGCAACCTCAGCCTTACTTCTGATGTGTTCTTGAGATAGAGAAATTAGGAATTTTTGAGCTCCTCCGTAGGTCATTCCGGTAATTATATGTAATATTTTCATGGGATAATTGAGTTCACAAAATCGACCGTTTCTTTGCCGGCCCTTACCCAGCTTCCTTCGCTTTCGACATATTTTCTTCCATTTTGGCCCATTTGTTCAAGACTATCAATATTTTCGAAGGCACTGATTATTTTTGATCTCAAATCATCTGTATTTCCTGATTGATACAGAAGTCCGCCCTGTATTTTTTCCACTAATTCCATACCGCTTAGATTAGTTGCGATAACAGGTAGACCGGCAGCCCAATACTGGTACAGTTTTAGAGGCGACAGCTCCTCGTTAGTTATAGATTTAGTGGCAAAGCCTATATCATACTCTTTAAGTATATTTCTCACGTGGGCAGGTGAGACTTTTCCCATAAATTTGATGTTTTTTGTGTTAATTTCTTCTGAGAGAGATTTAATGCTCTCAAGATCTGGTCCATCGCCATAAACATGTAGCTCGAAATTAGTAATATTGCTTGAAGCGGTGATTAATTCATTTAGACCTTGCCACCAAACTATGCTTCCGACAAATACTCCTTTATATTTTACCTTTTTACTCCATGCGTCTTTTCTAGAGAACTCATCTGCGAAAGTGCCATTTCTTATGTATCTAGTGTGTTTAATATTATATTTTTTAGAGTAGTATTCAAGCATGTGCTCGGTAACAAATATGCATGCAGAGCCTTCAAGAAAGGGCTTTTCGAGAGATTTCTGAATGGCCTGAATAAGCTTTCTCCTAATAGGTGGAATATTAAACTCTGCTTCCATTATTCCATTAATTTCTACAAATTTTTGATATTTTCTAAATGTATTGGAAAATAGATACATCCACTGTGAACCACGATATCGCAAATATATGAAGTCAAAAGGTCCATTTTTCTTAAGACTACTCATTGCTTTAATTGCTCTCATTAATGCATTTTTTCCATCAAATTCAATAATTTTTGAGATACCATCAATTTGACTGACTCCTCCTTGAGGAGTAAACAATACAACTTCGTGACCATGCTTATGAAAAGCAATGGCAATAGCTCTAATATGCTCCTCCGCTGCTGTGCCTGAAATAATTCTATCATCACAGAAATATGCTACTTTCATTTTATAGATCTCCTTATTGGCTTAAGAAACACTCTATTGGTATTTAGCATTTTTGAAAACGCAATTACTGTGATAACTAACAGTGCTGATAATGTGATCTCAGGGTTATAAACTAATCTTGAGGCGCTAGATTGAGTTATAATAGCCAACTGGATGCTCATGAAAGCGTAGGCAGATATATATAATGGCTTTGCATGTGATTGGGTTTTTGATGTGATATATGCAAATACTATTCCCCAGGTCGCGCCGCCAATTAGAGAAATCATAAAGACAGTGAGCCCACCTCCGAAAGCCCAAGCCTCGCTTGGAAAGTAAGAATTGGCGAGCCCGGCAACTCCTGATGATACCCCGTATGGGTTAATATGTTCCATCATCAACCTCGCTGGAGGTACAAACGGTTCCGAGCCAACTATACTATTAAAGAATGTCAATCCTTCGAAATCAAAGGTGTTCGGAAATAAAGAGAAGGATAGGATATACATTTCATATGAACCGTAAACTAACCTATATAAAGGCGAGGTAACATCTGATAAATCTAACATTTTGGCAGGATTTACATTCATAATTAGTGTATAGCTCACAAATATCCATATTATGGATGCTATAGGTATTATAAGTTTAGCTTTTGTGCTAAGGTATGAGCCGGTCGTAATATAGACTCCAATCATGAAATATATTAAGGGGGCTTTATCTAATCCAAACAAGAGCACTAAAATGCTAAGACAAACTGAATATGCAACCTTTAGCTTATTTGTGATTAATTTGAGATTGTATAAAGATAACCCCAAAAGCCCGGTAAACGGCACTATATTGGATATAAAGACGTTTTTTATATATGAATTTCCCTGGAATAGCATTTTTGACTCCACGCGCTGCCTTGCTAGTGAATCACTTTCGGAGTTAAGTATATTAATAATTGGAACTGATGGTGAATACATGATTAAATAAATTATTAGAGCAGTTGAAATAATAATTAGTATATCATAAGCTATTTTTATATAGGAAAAATCACCTTTTGCCTGATCGCTAACGAAAACTCTTTTTGTATACATTTTATATATTCTAAACATGAGACAAAAAAAGGTTGTAAATATACTTGTAGCAACCAACAGCCAATAATTTGCAAGATTAATACCCAAATCAGTTGAAAAGGAGTAATAATAGGGTTTTTCAGAATTAAAATTTGCTGATACGATGCCAATACAATTAAGTGATAGAAGCACTATATGCATTAACAAAAGTGGGTTTGATCTAAAAGATAGTGGGTTGCCGAAAATGTACTTACTAATAAAGAAAAAATAGATAAAATATAGAGCGATAAAGAATTCAATCATAATTTTGCTCAAAAATAGTCGTATCACTTATATACATTTTTAGCTCCTTTTAACTGAATACTACGGCGTTTTCTTTATTAGTCTTATTGATATCATTAGAAATTGGAGTTGCTTTGAATTTAGGACGATGCGCTGAAATATGCCTAGCACGGATCTGATTCAATCCCACGACTCAGATTGATATCTTTACTAATAGCAATGTTAACGCTTTCGAGAGACGGCAACAAAGTAATATGTATAAAAAATGTATACGATGTAAAAAAAAGTCATGGCGGCGCTATAAGAAAGTATAGCCGACTTATAGCTAGTATTAAAGTTTACCATTGTGACGTAAACTAAAAATAGTCTAAGTATATCTATGTATAATATCTGTCTATATCTCCCTAAAACTATTAAAACTACCGAAATTGGAGACGAGATTATCTTAGCTGAATACATTATTCCTAGATATTTTAATATATCTCCAACTTCCTCCCATTGATTTCCAAAAATCGCAGGTATAAAAAGCGGTAGAATAAGAGAAAATATGGAAATAGCTACTGACATAGGGATCAGGTATTTCATAAGTTCCAAAAAAGTATCCTTTAACTCATCACTGGATCTAGAACTACTTCTTGATAATAATGCTTGACCCATTGCTGTGCATATTAAGTCTACCGGAATCCCTAATATCCTTTGTGCTAGCAAAGTCCATCCCACTACTTTAGCGCCATAGGAATTCGATAGGAAAAAAATTAGCAAATGAATAACTAATATATTAGCTACACTGGACAGAAATCCTAAAATAATAAAATCCTTGTGCTGTTTTAAGGTGGCAATCATATCTGAGAGCTTGATTTTGTCTTTAGATTCTTTTGAGAAAAGCATAAAAAGAGATTTGATACCGATTGACTGATACAGGATTTGACCTAAACCTAATCCTATTGGGCCATTTCCGAAAAAACCGAAAGATGTTTGTGCAACTACCGAACCAATGCTCTGGCTTAATTTTGTCCTACCTATTAATAGTGAAGCCTCTTTTCTGACGGCCCATCCAGAAAGTATCTGATATATTCCTGACAGGAGAACCGCGATCGGTAATAGGAATGAAATTGGCGAATTAATTACCTTATCTATGAGCGCATAGCCCGTATCTAGTCTATTTACTATTACTGATAGTAAAATAAAGGCAGATAGGCAAAGAAATAAGCCCAATCTTGTAACATTTATACTTTCATTATCACTTCTTATAGTTGGTATCAATGAATCTAATCTTAGAACGGTCACGGCAATCAGAACGGTAAGCGCTGAAGAGTAGGTGGCAAATATCCCATAATCATCAGGGCTATATATCCTGGACAAGAGGGGCATAGAAAGAAGTAAAATCAATTGTCCCGCAGCAGAACCGGTTAGTACGTGGCTAGCAAAACTCAAAATCCTACTACTGTTCAGTCTTTTAGATAAATTCTGGCTCAGAGGTTTAATTTTCATAATAATTAATTTTAAGCAGGATGGCATAAATATTGCTATCATGTTTCATGCATCTGAATATCATTAAACTACTCCTCTTAAGGTTTTGGGGCGGTCTTATAAATTAGTGACCGTCTCTTGTCCGAATGACTAAGTGTGCTGAATAATCACGCGTGATGTGCGTTTTATGTACTTCTTTAGTAATCTAGCTATGCTTAAGTCTGCTAAATTCATATTCATATCCGTTTCTATATTGCTCTTTCGAGCCAAATTAAGCATTTTGCAGGTTTTTAAAACTAGGTTGACATGATAATTATAGTCACGCGAAAATAGTTCGCTATTGCGATTTTCGAACATGATAGGCAATAAATTTTGAAAAATCATAAAATCTTTAACATTCAATTCAGCGAGCGCCAAAGCCCGTCATTATAGTCCATAGGGTGTGTGCAACGACGCGGGCGTCGAGTGCAAAGCTGAAATTCTTGACGTAGTACATGTCGAATCTCAGTTTCTCAATGGTTTCGTCTTCGCCGGCTGCGTAGCCGTGGCGTACCTGTGCCCAGCCGGTGATGCCAGGTTTGACCCAGTGACGTACGGGGTACAGGTGGATGGAGTGCTGGAATTCCTGAACGAACGCTTCCTGTTCGGGGCGGGGGCCGATGATGGACATGTCTCCTCGCAGGACGTTGTAGAACTGCGGGAGTTCATCGAGGCGGAATTTGCGGAGTACTTTTCCGATTCGTGTGATGCGTGTGTCTCCGGTGCGGGCGAACGCGGCGCCGTGTGCTTCGCTGTCTGTTTTCATGGTGCGGAACTTGGCGATTCGGAATGGACGGCCGTTCTGGCCGATGCGGGTCTGCCAGAACAGGACGGGCCGTCCTGCGTCGAGCAGGACGATCAGGGCGACGATGCCGAGGGTGGTGAGCAGGAAGGGAGCGAACAGGAGGATGGCGGTGAGGTCCAGCACGCGTTTCAGTGGGGCGTAGCTGTCTTTGAAGTAGGAGCGGTTCATGTGGGCGGTCTGCAGGTATTCGAGGGAGACCCGCCCGCGGATTTCTTCGTTCAGTGTGGTGGGGGTCCAGACGGGCATGCCTGCGGTGTGGGCGTGCGAGACGACGTCCAGCCAGCGTTCGCTGGGAAGGTGTGCGGGGTCGATCAGCAGGGCGTCCACTTCTCTGAGGGTGATGTCTTCCGGGCGGGTGAGGGGTACGTATTCGATGCGTTGGTCGTGGGGGTAGGTGGCTCGGATTGCGCCCATCGTTCCGACCTGTATGACGGGGATGCGTCGGCGCATTGTCAGGCGGTTGATGATCATGGTGATTGACCAGGTGGCGAGGATCAGGAAGTTGCTGAGGATGTTGAGTTGGTTGAAGAAGATCAGTTGCAGTAGTGCGGCGATGAGGGTGGCAGTGACGGGCGCGATGATGGCGCGCATGTAGGAGTCGAGTACGAGGGCGTGTCGGCGTTCCCGGCTGATCAACCAGCCGGCGGCGCCGCTCAGTAGCCAGAGTGCTATGAATTGCCGCAGGTGCTCGGAATGAAACGTCATGCCGATGATGGTGACGAGGCCGACCAGCAGGGTGGCGTCGATGCCGACAAGCATGGTCTGGAGTGACCGGACGTGGTGGACGCGATCGTTGTGGTGAAATTTGCTGAGCATCATGGTCACTCCGGGTGCCTTGAAGGGAAGGAGAGTGGAGGGGGGCGTGTCGGGGGGCTCCATTGACCTGATCGTCTGGCAGGTACTGCGGAAGTGCTTTATGTGGCGCTTGGATGAGGCGCGGCAAAATATCTATGAAGATACCACTCATGCCCTGAGGTCGATCCCCAATGTGCGCATTCATGAAGCCGCTCGTCGCCAAGGGGAAGGGGGACACCGTATAACGGCCGCAGTTGTGGTCGGAGCACACTGGGTGGCGGCGGGGCAGGTACGTGCATGTGCCGTACAGTGCATGAACAGGCGTTACGGCACCGTTAAGAACTGCCAGGGAGAAGGATGGGCACTCTGAAGTGTGGTGCGTAGCGCCGTTCGACCTGGTTCCCTGGTATGACGGCAGACAGGGGCGATGACAGGGGATCCCGCCCCTGCCGGGGGTACCGGGCAATTCGGACGCGGTTCACCTATTGAAGTGAATGCGTACAGCACGTCCCTGTACATCCTGTCGCACCCTGCGTCTCCATACACGACGGAATGGCTGGCCGCCGGGTGATGCCTGCGACACCAACATGGTGATCCGGGGGTAGGTTCCTTGGGATAGGCTGCAGTGAATGAGCGGACGATTAATGGTTACGGGAGGCGCGGGATTCATCGGGAGTCACGTGGTCGAGACTGCTTTGCAGGCAGGGTGGGACGTAGCCGTGCTGGACGACCTGTCATCCGGCTCTGAAAGTAACGTCCCACCAGCAGCCCGCCTGTACAAGGTGGACGTGCGCGACGCGGCCGGTGTGCTGAAGGCCATGACTGAGTTCAGACCGACGGTCATCAGTCACCAGGCGGCGCAGGCCAGTGTCAGTGTCAGCGTTCGTGATCCCATGCTGGACGCCAGTGTCAACATCATTGGCGGCCTGAACGTTCTGAATGCCGCGCGTGACTGTGGTGTGGAACGGGTCGTGTTCGCTTCGACAGGCGGTGCGATCTATGGCGAAGTACCTGACGGTGAGCAGGCCACGGAAACCTCGGTTCCCCGACCGTACAGTCCGTATGCGACCAGTAAACTGGCGTTCGAGACGTACCTGCAGACGTACCAGCAGCAGTACGGACTGGCCTACTCGATCCTGCGGTACGCCAACGTGTACGGACCCAGACAGAATCCACATGGTGAGGCGGGCGTCGTGGCTATTTTCGCTACCCGCCTCGTTCAGGGTCAGGAAATTACGATCAATGCACGTCAGGAGACCGGGGATGACGGGTGCATCAGGGATTATGTGTTCGTGACGGATGTCGCCCGGGCGAATCTGATGGCCGCGCAGGGGAAGACGCCGGCCGTGCTGAACATCGGTACGGGCGTACCAGTCACGACGCGGGTGCTGGCCGAGCAGCTGGCTGAGGCGCTGCGCGTCACGCCCCAGCTGCGATTTGCCCCTCCCCGCGCAGGGGACCTTGAGCGGTCCGTGATCGACCCAACCTCATACGAAGCGGCGATCGGACGCCTCACAACACTGGAGAGTGGCCTCGCGCAGACGGCGGAATGGGCGACCACTGCGGGCAGCTGAGCTTGAGAGCGCCGGGTCGTACACTGATGAGGCATCTGGCACCCGGCGCATCCGAGCAGTTCACGGCGAACGTGGCGTCCACCCTGGAGTGATGAGCTGAACTCTGACCTGCCACGTCCCGCGCTTCCTGGCGTTACCTGCGACGTCTCTGGTCGCAGGGAGCCGTCAGGTCCTGCCCGTGACGTTCCCGCATGCCGGTACGTTCCCCGCGGTCAATCCCGTCCACGACGTCCGACTGGCTGTATCTTCGTTCCACCTCTGAGGCTTGATTCAACATGACACTGAAACCTGAAACTACCAGCTATAGTTCCGATAATATCGATCTCCTCCAGGTACTGGCCGTCCTGCGGCGCGCCTGGCTGCCCCTGATCGCGGCGCCCGTCCTGCTCGGCGGGGCGACGTACGTCCTGAGCAGCCGCCAGGCGCCCGTGTTCGAGGCGACGACCAGCCTGATGTCCGCCATGCCCGACAACGCCAACGACGTCCTGCGCGGCTCCAGCGTCACGGCCAGCCAGCTCCCGCAGGGCGCGGTGGACGAGGTCGTGCACTCCCGCGCCAGCGTCGACCGGATCATCAGCACCATCGCCGCGACGGACCTGAGCAGCGACGTGAAGTCCGCCATCAGCGACGACCTGAACGACGAACTCGCCACGGACGCCTACGCCCGCCTGACCGTCAAGGCCCGCCTCGACCAGCAGCAGCGCGGCGTGTACGACGTCAAGGCCAGCGCCGAGACGCCCATGGCCGCCAAGCTCCTCGCGGACGCCGCCGCCAGCGCCCTGCTGCAGTGGGACACCGAACGCGCCCGCGCCGGCGTCACCCGCGCCCGGCAGAACCTGCAGGCGCAACTCGACAACCTCAACAGCCGCCTCGCCGCGCTGCCCGAAGGGAGCCTCGAAGCGCAGAGTCTCGTCGCGGCGCGCGGGCAACTCCTGCTGAACCTCTCCCAGGCCACCGTCTTCGAGGAAGGCGCCAGCGGGAACCTCACGCTGCTCGCCCAGGCGAACGCGCCCCGCAACCCCGTCTCCCCGAAACCCAGACGCAACGCCGCGCTGGTGTTCCTGCTCACCCTGTTCGCCGGGGCGGGCGCCGCGCTGCTGACCGACGCCCTGCGCCGCCGCGTCCGCAATGCCGGGGACGTCCTGCAACTCGGCGTCAGCACCCTCGGGGAACTGCCGCGCGTGGCCCGCATCAAACGCGGACAGGTCGTCGGACTCGCCCGCACCGGCGAGTTCTACGAACCCAGCGGCTTCATCCGCGTGAACCTCGCCTCCGCCGTCCCGCAGAAGGGCGCCGTGATCGCCGTCACCAGCCCCCGCCCCGCCGAGGGCAAGAGCACCCTGGTCGCCACGCTCGCCACGTCCTACAGCG
Source organism: Deinococcus seoulensis (assembly GCF_014648115.1). NCBI lineage: Bacteria > Thermotogati > Deinococcota > Deinococci > Deinococcales > Deinococcaceae > Deinococcus > Deinococcus seoulensis. The sequence continues at coordinate 4,784 of NZ_BMQM01000012.1, read as the reverse complement.
CCGCCGGGAAGAAAGTCCTCGTGATCGACATGGACCTCCACCGCCCCTCCCAGCAGGAGTACTGGAGTGTCTCCGGCCGCCCCTGGGTCGCGCTGCCCGGCAACACCGTCCCCCTGCGCTGCGACGTCACGCAGGCCATCGAGCACCCCACGCAGGCCAGCGCCCTGGACGTCGGCGGGGACATCCACTACCTTCCCGCCGGAGAGACGGGCCGCCGCGCCGCCGCACTCCTGAGCCGCCCCGGCCTGCCCGACCAGCTGCGCATCTGGGCCGCGAACTACGACCTGGTCCTGCTCGACACGCCCCCCGTCCTGGCACTCGCGGACGCATACGTGATCGGGCAGAAGATGGACGGCATGATCCTCGTCGTCGAGAGCGGCGAGACCAGCGTCCCCGAACTGCAGCGCGTCCTGACCACCATCGGCAGCACCGGCGCGAACCTCGCGGGCGTCGTCATCAACAAGGTCCCCAGAACCAGCGCCGGGTACTACTACAACTACAACACCGTCCTCAAACCCTGACCCGGGCCGGTCACGCCCCCGTGACGGCCCGCAACGCGTCCTCCGGCGTCCACGCCTGCCCCTGCGCCCACGCGGCCGTGAACGCCGCGTCCTCCGGCCCGCCCAGCGCCGCGCGGGCCCGGCGGATCAGGCCGTCACGCTCACGGCGGTCCTCGTCACTGCGGACGCTGTCCGTGCGGTCATCCTGCGCGTCGGCGGCCGCCAGCAACTGCGCGGCCAGGACGGGCCGCCCCTCATCCAGCGCCAGGCGGCCCAGCCCGGCCAGCGCAGGCGCGATCTGATTCAGGAACTGCCGCCGGACGGTGCCCTGAAGCGCCTGCACGTACAGCGCGCGCGCCCGCGCGAACTCCCGCAGGTCATGATGCACCGCCGCGAGGTTCAGCAGCACGCTCTCCTCATCCCCCCCGGCGCGGCGCTTGGCGTCCAGCGCGTCCGCGAGCGTCATGGCGGCCCCACCCAGGTCACCCTGACGGCGCTGCACGTACGCGAGGCTGTTCAGGCTGCTGGCCACGCCGTTCCAGGTGCCGGCCGCGCGGAACGCGTCATGCGCCGCGAGGTAATGCGGGCGCGCGGCGTCCAGTTGCCCCTGCCGGGTCAGGTTCGTGCCCAGCATCAGGTGAATCAGCGGGGAGGGCGGCCGGCGCTGCGCGTCGGTTTCCAGCGCCGCCTGCAGGAACCCGTGCGCCTCGCCGTGCAGCGCGAGGTTCATGGCGATCTGCCCGGCGCACAGGAACGTCAGGCCCCGCACGGGCACGGGCAGCGCGTCCGGCACGCGCAGCACCTGCCGGTACCAGCCGAGCAGTTCCCGCAGCGCCGGCCCCCGACTCCAGAAGGGCCGCAGGGCATTCAGGCTCCGCGCGGCCGGTTCCGGCTCCCCCAGCGCCAGCCACTCGGTCACGGACTGCCGCAGGTTCCCGAACTCCTGAAAGGTCCGTTCCACCCACCCGGCCTCGTCTTCCAGGCCGCGCAGCGCCTCACCCGCCCGCTCCGTGAACGCCAGGGTCAGGGCCCGCCGGCGCGCGGCCGCGTCCGCGCTGGCCTGCGGGTCACGGCTCAACTGCTCGGCCGCGAACTGCTGAATCAGCGGGTGCAGCCGGTACCGGCCGCCGGGCGTGAGTTCCAGCAGCGAGGCGTCCACCAGCCGCGCCAGGCCCGCCCAGTCCTGCCCCGTGACGACCTGCGCGGCGTCCGGACTGCCGCTCCCGCTGAACACGGACAGCCGCGCCAGGGACGCCCGGTCGGCCGCGCCCAGCCGCGACCAGCTCTGCTCGAACACCGCCCGGACACTGTGATGCCGCGCCGGCCGGCCCGCGCCGCTCCCGTCCGGCGCGTCCGTCAGGGCGTCCAGCGACTCCGTGAGCGTCTGCTCGATCCGCTCCAGCGGCCACAGCCGCGCCCAGGCCGCCGCGAGTTCCAGCCCCAGCGGCGACCCGCCCACCAGCGCGCAGATCCGCGCGATCACCCGCCACTCCCCCTCCACGGGCAGGTCCAGCCGCTGCCGGGTGGCGCGCGCCACGAACAACTGCGCCGCCTCGGACGCCCGCACCTGCTCACGGCCCGCCCGGTCGGGCGGGAGGGTCAGGCCGCGCAGGTGCAGCGTCCATGCCTCATCCAGCGGCACCCGCTCGCGGGACGTGACGAGCACCTTCACGTCCGGGCACCGGCGCAGCAGCGTCCCCAGCCACGCCAGGCCGCCCGTGAGCAGTTCGGCACTGTCGAGCACCAGCAGCGCCTCCCGGCCCCCCAGCAGCCCCGCGAGCGCCTGCACCGGGTCCGGCTCCTGCGGTTCGGGCCGCCCCAGCGCGCGGGCCAGCACGCCAGGCAGTTGTGCCGGCGTCCAGTCCGGCTCGACCGTCAGGAACGCCGCGCCGCCGGGCCGCGTGAAGGTCCGGGTGACCTCCCGCGCCAGGCGGGTCTTGCCGATCCCGCCGGGCCCGACGATCACGACGAGTTGCGCGTCCGGCATGTCCAGCGTGCGCAGCAGCACACCGAGTTCTGCCACGCGACCCACGAACCCCACGCCCCCCGGCGCAGAGGCGGGCAATGCAGAGGCGGGCAGTGCAGGGACGGGCGGTGCAACGGCGGGCAGTCCGGGGCCGGGTAGGACCGCGCCCCTGAGCGTTCCAGGCCCGCTGCCCCCCGACCCGTGGTGTTCGCCGTCCGGTTGCCACGCCAGTTCCAGCAGCTCACGCCGCGCGCCCGCCGGGTCCGGACCGTCCAGCCCGCGCAACTCCACCGGCAGCGCAGCGTCCCCGGCACTCAGCAAGCGCCGCAGCAAACGCGCCTGACCGGGCGTCAGGTCCGGCGCTTCCCGCAGGGCCGCCGCGCGCACCGCGAGCCCGGCCGCCATCCCGAACTCCGCGCGGCGGGCCGCGTCCAGCGCTAGGCTCAGCAGCGCCCGTCGCTGCCGCTCCCCCAGCCGCTCCCGCACCCCGTACACCCAGCCCTCCAGTTCCGGCGTCCAGCCCCTGACCTGCGCGCCCTGCACGAACGCCCCCGCGTACGCCGCCGCGCCGCCCGCCACGTCCCCCCCGTCCAGGCTGCCCAGGAACAGCGCCGCGTCACACGGAACGCCCGTTTCCACCCGCCCCGCCTCCGTGACCAGCGCGCCCGGCAGCGCCCGCCGCACCCGGCCCAGCGTGCTGCGCAGACTGGCTGGCCCGCCCCGCTCACCGCCGAAGAACACCTCGACCAGATCCTCCCGCGTCGCCGGACCCTCCAGCGCCAGGTACGCCAGCAGCAGCAGCGGTTTGGGACGCGTGAGCGCCGTGCCCGGCAGGGACAGCCGACCCAGGGTTCTGAGCATGCCCCACTCTAGAACGCCCTGCCCGCCCCGTCCTGCGCGAATGAGGCGCCGCAGGCAAGACCACGCAAGGCAGCAGGCGCCGGTCATGGTCACGCGGCGGTGACGCGACGGTCACGCCCCCCCGCGCACCATGCCTTCAGACGCGCGCCCCCCGGACGGCCCGGACGCAGCGCCGCGCGTCACGTTCACGCTGCCCACCCGGCACGCAGGAGACACACATGGCATACGTCACCACCCCCGACGGCACCGACCTGTACTTCAAAGACTGGGGACAGGGTCCGCCCGTCGTGTTCAGCCACGGCTGGCCCCTGAACGCCGACGCCTGGGAGGACCAGATGATGTTCCTCGCCGGGCACGGTTACCGCGTGGTCGCCCACGACCGCCGCGGGCACGGCCGCAGCAGCCAGCCCTGGGGCGGGCAGACCATGGACACCTTCGCCGACGACCTCGCCGCCGTCATCGAGCACCTCGACCTGCGGGACGTGACGCTCGTCGGGCACAGCACCGGCGGGGGAGAGGTCGCCCGCTACGTCGCGCGGCACGGCACGGCCCGCGTGAAGAAAGTCGTCCTCGTCGGAGCGGTCGTGCCCCTGCTGATCCAGACGGAACACAACCCCCACGGCGTGCCCCGCGACGTGATCGACGGCATCCGCCAGGGCGTGCAGCGCGACCGCTCGCAGTACTTCAAGGACTTCGCCCCAGCCTTCTACGGCGCGAACCGTCCCGGCTCGGCCGTCAGCCAGGGCCAGCAGGACACCTTCTGGCTGGGCGGCATGCAGGCCAGCCTCGCGTCCCTGTACGACTGCGTCACCGCCTTCTCCGAAACCGATCAGACAGCCGACCTGCACGCCTTCGACGTCCCCACCCTGATCATCCACGGAGACGACGACCAGATCGTGCCCATCCAGGCGACCGCCATGCGCGCCGCCGAACTCGTGCGCGGCTCGGTTCTCAAAACCTACGAGGGCGCCCCGCACGGCCTCGCCACCACCCACAAGGACCAGCTGAACGCCGACCTGCTCAGCTTCATCCGCGGCTGAAGCGCACCCCGGCAGGTCCGGCAACACGCGCCGAAGTGAAGTGCGGCGCGCGTTGCCCGCAGGCGCCGCCCCGTGTGTGGGCGGCGCCTGGGCGCACCCCCGATACCGAAACCGGAGGCCGCCGCGCGGGCAACGGGAGCGCCCAGGCTGGGAGTGACCGTCACAGGAGGAAGGCCGGTCATCGAAGCCACACTAAGTACAGCGCATTTAAGATTCAGATAAATCGAGTTCCGAGAATCTTGAGACCCGTCAGCAGAGCATCCCGAAGTTCAGCGACCGAGTTGTAGCAGCGGCGGGGCATCAGGATGCCCTTCAATCTGCGCCACACCTCCTCAATCAGGTTCAGAAAAGGAGCATTCGGCGGCCAGCGTGTCCAGATAGGCCGTGACCTGATCCCCGGTGCAGGTTCCTGTGAGT